>NZ_JBEYYT010000395.1:0-8833 GCF_040645715.1 Spirillospora sp. NPDC046719
CCGAGGTCGGGGGCGGCGGCGGGCTGGCCGTGACCGGCCTCCCGGGGCGGCACTCCCTCCGCACGGCCGTGCTGGTGGAGGCCACCCTCGCGCACCTGGACGAGTACGACGCCTTCCACCCGTCCGCCGCCGTGGTGCCGTCCGCCGTCACCGTCCCGGCCGCGCTCGCGGTCGCCGACCGGGAGGGGCTGCCGGGCCGGGCCGTCGCCGACGCGGTGATCGCCGGATACGAGGCGGTCGTGGAGGCGGGGACGCGCTTCGGCGGGCCCCGGCTGTACGAGCGGGCCTGGTGGCCCACCGCCCTGCTCGGCGCGCTCGGCGCGGCCGCGGCGACGGCGTCGCTGCTCGCGCTGGACGAGGAGCGCACGACCACCGCGCTCGGCATCGCCGCCGCCGGCTCCAGCGGCCTGCTCGGCGCGGACGTCCTCGGCACGGGCCACTACGCCCTCGTCGGACGGGCCGCCGCGGACGGCGTCGAGGCCGCCTACCTGGCCCGCGCCGGAGCCACCGCGAGCGGGACCGTCCTCGACGGGCCGGCCGCCGCCGCGCTCGGCGCGCCCCCGCTCCCCGCGACGGACTCGGCCCGCCCCCACCTGGACGGCTGCTCGTTCAAGGCGTATCCGTGCGCCCGTCCGCTGCACGCGGCGCTCGACGCGCTGGCCGCCCTCGCGCGGGAGGGCGTCCCGCTCGGCTCGGCCCGGCGGTTCGAGATCGATGTGCCGGGGCCGATGCTGCGGTTCGTCAGCGACGACCGGGAGCCGCCCGGCCCCACCGAGGCGGCGGCCAGCGCCGCGTTCGCCGTGGCCGCCTTCCTCGCAGGCGCCGCCGACGACGTCGCGTCCTACCGCGGTCCGCTCCCGCCCGGCGCCCCCGAGGTTGTGCTCCGCGCCGCACCCGACCTCGACCGCCACCTTCCGGAGCACTGGAGCGCCCGCGTGACCGTCCGCCTCCCCGACGGCGGGCTCGTCCGGAAGGAGGTGCGCGACCCGGTGGAACCGTCCCGGGAAACGATCATCGCCAAGTTCCGCCGCCAGCTCGGACCCGGCGCCGGCGCGCGGATCGCCCCCTGCCTCGCCCTGGACGAGGCGCCCCGCGCGAGCGTGCTGCGCGAGCCCGCCGAAAGCCCGTACTAAAATCCGTATGCTGTACCGGACAACCGTTCTCAGCTAGCGGAGGGGCGAGCGACATGGCCCGTACTCGGGCGCGCAAGGGCGGCCGCACGCTCAGTCTGGACGACATCGTCCAGACTGCGCTGCGCATCGCGGACGGCGAGGGCCTGGACGAACTGACGATACGGCGCATCGCCGCCGAGCTCGGCGTCGGCGCCATGACCCTCTACGGGTACGTGCGCAGCAAGGAGGAGATCCTCGACGCCATGGCCGACCACGTGCTCGGCGGCATCCGGATCCCCGAGGCCGACACCGCCGACCCGGCCGCCGTGCTCCGCGCCGCCGCGACCGGCTTCCTCGCCATGATGCGCGAGCACCCCAGCATCGTGCAGCTGATGACCAGCCGCGTCACCGGGAGCATCCACTCCATGGAGGGCGGGATGGAGGGCGTCATCGCCCGCTTCCTGGAGGCCGGCCTGTCCCCCGAGCTGGCCGTCCGCTGCTACTCCTTCCTCATCACCTACGCGCTGGGGTTCGCCGGTTACCAGCGCCCCCGCCCGTGGGGGCGCCTGGACGACCCCGAGAGCGCGGAGCTGCGCCGGCAGCGCAAGCACTTCTACGCCTCCCTGCCGGCCGAGAAGTTCCCGAGCGTCGTCGCGATCGCGGACGACCTGGTCGACCTGCCGGCCGACTCCCAGTTCGACTTCGGCGTCGACTGCTTCATCGCCACCGTCGTCGCCGAACTCCGCCGCTCGCCCGACTGACCGGACGCGGTCCAGGCCATGCGGACGAATCCTGACGCGGAGGACGAGCGGGCGCGCGACGGACGTCCCGGGTTCTCCGCGTTCCGCTGCCGCCGGGGCGCGTCGTGTGCTGATCATTGCGGATGGTCAGCCGATTCCAGCACGCCCACGCGAAGGCGGCGCCCTTCCGAGCCGCGGCGCTGGGCGCCGCCCTGCTCGCCCTCGCCGCCTGCGGCTCCGAGAACCCCCCACGCGAGTGCCCGCTGGTCTTCTCGCCGACGGGCATCGGCGTCGACATCGCCGCTCCGGACGCCTCCCGCGTCGCGTCCGCGTCGTTGCGCGTGTGCTGGAACGGGACATGCGTCACGAAGCGGCTCGTGCTGCAACCCTCCTCGACGAGCGTCCCGCTGGGATGCCACGGCACCGGTCCCGACGCCGTCTGCGGCGCGTCCGCCTCACCCGACGGCGGCCGCCACGGATTCGCCGACATCGCGGACCTGCCGAAATCACCCGTCCAGGTAACGCTCACCCTGCGCGACCGGCACCACCGCGCGTTCGTCGACCAGGAACTCGTCGTCACTCCGAAGGCCACCCTTCACGACGGCCCGCAGTGCGGCACGGAAGGCGTCCAAGCCGCACTGACCGTGAAGAACGGCAAAGCCACCGCCCGCTGACGAGCCCGGGTCAGCGGCGGGTGGCGGTGGTGACGAAGAGGGGGAGGGCGAAGAACAGGCGGCCGCGGCGGCCGCGTTCGCGCTGCTCGGCGACCCAGGTCTCGGCCTGCGCGTCGCTGATCGCCCCGGCCGAGCGCGCCCCTTCGGCGAGGTCGGCCAGGGCGGGCACCATCGCCGCGTCGGTGAAGACCTTCGTGCGGACCTCGACGGCGACGTCGGTGAAGCCCGCGTCGAGGAGGAGGTTGCGGCTGCGGCGGACGACGCGGGGCGTGCGGATCCGGTCGGCGCGAGCGTGCACGATGGTGCGGGTGAGCGCCTCGTCGTCCGCGTCGATGACGAAGGTGTCCCAGTCCTGCCCGATCAGCACGAGGCGCCCGCCGGGGGCGAGGACGCGCCGCGCCTCGCCGATCGCGCGGGCGGGGTCGTCCAGGACGTGGTACACCTTCTCGGCGCGGTAGCCGTGCAGCTCGCCGTCGGCGAAGGGCAGTTCGTAGGCGCTCGCCACGCGGAACTCCGCGGCGGGCCAGCGCTCGCCGGCCACCGCGACCATCCGTTCGTCGAGGTCGACGCCGACGGCCCGCGCGCCCCGCTCGGTCATCTCGGCGACCGCGCGGCCGGAACCGCATCCCACGTCGACCACCGCCGCGTCCGGCGCGACGCCGAGCAACTCGTAGGAACGCGCGCGCAGTTCGCTCGCGCCGGGGATGGAGTCGCCGATGTCGAGCAGGGCGATGAGCGCGTCGGTCTCGGCGCTGGTGCGGCCTGTCGTCTTCTTCTGGTCCATGCGCGGGATCCTGCGGCTTCAAGTGCACTTGAAGTCAAGCGCACTCGGGGATCAGGCCGCGACGGCGTCGCCGGTCGTCTGCTGGGCGAGGGCTTCGAGTTCGGCGACGGCCCGGTCGGCGGCGGTTTCGGCGGCCGGCCGCTGCGCCCCGCTCCGGCAGGACGGGTCGTTCACGATGGGGTCGCGCGGCGGCCCGGTCAGGTGAGGAAGAACAGGCGGTTGAGGGGGAGTTCGTGCGCGGGTTCGATGTGGGCGGGCTCGCCGTTCACCGAGACCTTGTAGGTCTCCGGGTCGACCGCGATGTCGGCGACCGTCGAGTTGCGGACCATGTGGCGCTTGTCGACCGTCCGGCACTGGCGGATCGGCCGGACGAGCCGCCGCAGGCCCAGCCTCTCGGGCACGCCCGCCTCGATGCCGGCCTGGGACATGAAGGTCACGCACGTGCCCGACAGCGCGGCGGAGTGGGTGCCGAAGGTGGGCCGATAGTAGACGGGCTGCGGCGTCGGCAAGGACGCGTTCGGGTCGCCCATCTGGAACCAGTTGACCATGCCGCCCTTGACCACCATGAAGGGCTTGGCGCCGAAGGAGTGAGGCTGCCACAGCACCACGTCGGCGAGCTTGCCGTCCTCCAGCGAGCCGATCTCGTCGGCCATGCCGCTGGCGCGGGCGGGGTTGATGGTGAGCTTGGCCAGGTAGCGCAGGACCCGGAAGTTGTCGTTGCGGGACGAGTCCTCCGGGAGAGCGCCGCGCTTGTCCTTGTTGTGGTGCGCGATCTGGAATGCGCGGGTGACCGATTCGCCGACCCGGCCCATCGCCTGCGAGTCCGACCCGATGATGCTGATGATGCCGAGGTCGTGCAGCACGGTCTCGGCGGAGATCGTCTCGCCGCGCACCCGGCTGTCGGCGAACGCCACGTCCTCGGGCACGTCGTAGCTGAGGTGATGGCAGACCATCGTCATGTCGAGGAGCTCGTCGACGGAGTTGGTGGTGTAGGGCAGCGTCGGGTTGGTCGAGGCGGGCAGGATGTTCGGTTCGCCGGTCACCCGCAGGATGTCGGGGGCGTGCCCGCCGCCCGCGCCCTCGGAGTGGTAGGTGTGGATCGAGCGGCCGTTGATCGTGTTGATGGTGTCCTCGACGAAGCCCGCCTCGTTGAGGGTGTCGGTGTGGATCGCGATCTGGACGTCGTAGGCGTCGGCGACGGACAGGGACGTGTCGATGACGGCGGGGGTGGTCCCCCAGTCCTCGTGGACCTTCAGCCCGGCCGCTCCGGCGCGGATCTGCTCCTCCAGCGGCGCGGGCAGGCTGCTGTTGCCCTTGCCGTAGACCCCGACGTTGACGGGGATGTCCTCGTAGGCCTGGAGGATGCGCGACAGGTTCCAGGCGCCGGGGGTGCAGGTGGTGCCGCGGGTGCCGTCCGCGGGGCCGGTGCCGCCGCCGACCAGGGTGGTGATCCCGTTGCTCAGCGCGTGGGCCGCCTGCTCGGGCGCGATGAAGTGCACGTGGGTGTCGATCGCGCCGGGCGTGGCCACGAGGTTCTCCCCGGAGATCACCTCGGTGTCGGCGCTGATGATCAGGCGCCGGTCCACGCCGTTCTGGGTGTGCGGGTTGCCGGACTTGCCGATCCCGACGATCCGGCCGTCCTTGATACCGATGTCGCCCTTGACGATGCCGATCATCGGGTCCATCACCACGGCGTTGGTGATCACCAGGTCGAGCGCCACCGTGCCGGTGGACGCGGGATCGCTCGACATGCCGTCGCGGACGGTCTTCCCGCCGCCGTACTGGGTCTCGTCGCCGTAATGCCCCTCGTTATGGTCCTTCTCGACCTCGACGACGAGGTTGGTGTCGCCGAGGTGGAATCGGTCCCCCACCGTCGGGCCGTACATCGACGCGTACTTCTGCCGACTCATGGAGGTCATTCGATACTCACCTTTCCTAAGCAATTCGCTTTCGTCCGCCCTTTTGCTTTCGCGCGCGCCGCGGCACGGCACGATCGCGGCGGACGGCCGGGGATCCGCGGGGCTATTCCGCTCCGATGGGGTCGTGGCAGGAGATCAGCTTGGTGCCGTCGTCGAAGACGGCCTCGACCTGCAGCAGCGGCAGCATCTCGCGCACTCCGGGCAGCACCTTGTCGGGCCCCAGCACCTGCTTGCCCAGCTCCATGCAGTCGGCGACGGACCTGCCGTCGCGGGCGGCTTCGACGACCTCGTGGGTGATCAGCGCCACCGCCTCGCTGTAGTTCAGCTTCACCCCGCGGTCGCGCCGCTTGATGGCCATCTGCGCGACGGTGAAGATGACCAGGCGGTCCATCTCGCGTGGCGTGAGATTCATCCGCGATCCTTTCGACAAAATGGACAGGAGGACCGGAGCGGCGGCGCCGACGTCGCAGGGGCATGAGGCTCGGCCGATACGTCCAGCGAACCGAGGCGAAAGGGCGACCCGATATCCTGATCTCCGTTATCCCGCACCGGAAAGCCAAGAGCGCTCCATGACTCCTCAATGATCAAGGCTCCCCGGTGCGACCGCCGTTCCGCGGCCCCGTCATCGCCGCCGGGGACGGCGGCGGGCGCATGGGCGGCGCGCCACGGTCAGCGGCCCATGGGGTGTTCCGGAGCGGGGACGTCGAGCAGCAGCCCGCGCACCGCCCCCCAGGTGCGGGCGAAGGCCGCTTCGACCTCCGGAGACCGGTCGCCGAGCATCCGGGCCCACGCCCCGCAGCCGCCCGGCAGCACGCTCGCGCCGCCGCGCAGCCCCGTGCCGGCGATCGCGGCATGCATGGCGTCGGCGACCTCGCTCGCCCGTGCCATCTCGGTGACGACGTACAGGGTGGCCATCACCCCGAAATCGGCCATCACGGCGGGACCGGTCACCGCGCGCTCGCCGGGCACGAGCCGGAGGGGATCGGCGAACAGCAGCCGGCCACGGCCGTCCCGGACTTCCAGGTCCGTGCAGTAGGCGGCGTAGGCGTGCCGCTCCCCGCGCGCGAGCCGTCCCGCCATCAGCTTCTCGCCCAGGACGACGGTCGCGCGGGTGCCGACGGTGACGTTCATCTGCTGGTAGAACCGTGAGCCGCCGAACGGGATCGTGGTCGCGGGCAGGTACTCGACGTAGCTGTCGGGCCCGGCGTCCAGTTCGACGACCTGGGTGGCGTAGTCGTGTTCCATCCGGTACAGGCGCGTGGCGGTCTGAGTGGTGAAATGCGCCGACGTCCCCGGCCCGCACTCCAGCCCGATGCGGTACCGGTCGCCCTGCAGAACCCCGCCCCCGGACGACAGGAACATGACGTACGGCATGTCGGGCAGCGCGGCGTCCAGGAACAGCGGACGCGCGATGTGCAGCGGCGCCTTCTGGAACCGGCGGGTCAGCTCGGTCCGCCCGCCCGCCAGCGCGAACCCGAGCTCCAGCACGCCGACCTTGCCCGCCGCGCCGACCGGCAGGGTGTCGGGCGTCGCGGCGTACCGGGCCACCTCCGGCGGCACCCGCTCCGGAGCGCAGTGCGCCGGGGTCGTCCGGTCGGGCCGGACCGGACCGGCCGGCCCCGTCGCCGGTCCCCCGGAGATCATCCCGCCGGTGAGCACAGCGCCTCCCGGCGTCCGAGGACGAAGTCCGCGACCTCGGGGACGCCGGTTCCGGTGAGGCAGTCGGTCAGGATGACCGGGCCGTCGCCGCGCACCGCGCGCGCGTCGCGCTCCATGACCGACAGGTCGGTGCGCACGTACCGCGCGATGTCGATCTTGTTGATGACCAGGAGGTCGGAGTCGGTGGTGCCCGGGCCGCGCTTGCGCGGCATCTTCTCCCCTTCGGCGGTGTCCAGGACGAACACGTAGACGTCGGCCAGGGCCGGGCTGAAGGTGAGGGTCAGGTTGTCCCCGCCGCTCTCGAACAGCAGCACGTCGATGTCGGGGAAGCGGTCGAGCAGCTCGGCCGCCGCGGCCAGGTTCATCGTCGGGTCGTCGCGGACGGCGGTGTGCGGGCAGGACCCGGTCTCCACGCCGACGACCCGCTCGGCGTCCAGCGTCCCGGCGAGCGTCCGGCGGACGTGCTCGGCGTCCTCCTGCGTGTAGATGTCGTTGGTGATCACGGCGGGGCGGTGGCCCCGGGCGACCAGGAGCGGCACCAGCGCCTCGATGAGGGCGGTCTTCCCCGACCCCACCGGCCCGCCGACGCCGACCTTGTACACCTCTTCCAGTTGCATGTCGTCCCTCCGGACGTCGATCGGGTCAGGTGACGAACAGGCGCGCTTCGGCCCGTTCGTGCTCGGCGGCGGTGGCGTCCGCAGCCGGGACCGAGGCGTGCAAGTCCCGCGGGTCCCGGACGGCCAGCGCCGCGTCCGCCGCCGCGACCAGCTCCGGCCGGACCTCGCGCAGCAGCGCCTGCGCCCGCCGGAAGTCGATCCGGCCCAGCCGCACCGCCGCCGCCGCGCAGCCCGCCGCGAACGCGTACAGGTCACCGGCCACGGCGTCGCGGACCGGAACGCCGAGCCCGGCGAGCACGGTGCCCACGACGACCGCGTGGTTGCCCGGCGCCGTGCCTTCGACGACCAAGCGCGCCAGCCGGGCCGCCGTGGCCGAGTCGAACGCGGGTGCGGCGGTGTCCAGCACCTGCCGTCCGGTGCGGACGGAGGCCGTCCGCTGCTCCCGGTTGAGCTTGATCGCGTAGAGCCGGCGATCGGCCTCCACCAGCGCGTCCCAGTCATCGGCGGTCACCGCCCGGTGCGCGAGCACCAGCGCCGCCGCGTCGGCGGTCCCGGCCGCCCGCACCAGGTCGCGTACCAGGTCGTACAGGTCGTCCGCGCCGACGGCACGGAGCTGGAAATGGCCTTCCACGCCGTGCGACAGGGTGTAGAGGCCGCTGGGGAATCCCGAGTCGGTCAGCTGCAACTGCGCCAGCAGCGGCTCCAGCGCCTCAGTGCTCGCCGGTCGACGCACCGTGCGCCCCGGTGTCGGCGTATCCCCGCGCGTGCAGCCGGACGCGCGCCTCCCTGCGCGCGGCCGAGGAGCGGACGCTTCCGTCCAGCAGGCCGCCGAACCCGACGATGCGCAGCCCGCCGCCGTACTCGACGAGCCGCACCTCCTTGGTGTCACCGGCCTCGAACCGCACCGCCGTACCCGCCGGAATGTCGAGCCGCATTCCGAAGCTCTTGTCGCGGTCGAAGCTCATCGCCCGGTTGACCTCGAAGAAATGGAAATGCGAGCCGATCTGGACGGCCCGGTCACCGGTGTTGTGCACGGTCAGCGTCTCCCGGCGCTGACCGGCGTTGAGCTCGATCTCCCCGTCCCCGAACATGTAACCGCCCTCAGCCATGCGCGGTCCCCTCCCCCGGTGTCGTCGTCGTGAATTCAGGAAATTCGTCGTGACGGTGCGCTGCGCCTTCCTCACCGTTCCCGTGCCCGTGCCCGTGCCCGTGCCCGTGCCCATGCCCGTGGCCGTGGTGGGCGGCCGCGGCGAGGCCGTCGTCGCGGTCCCGGCGCCACCGGCGCTCCGCCTCGGCCGCGCGGTCGCGGACCCGCGCCGCGATCGCCG
>NZ_JBEYYT010000396.1:0-8820 GCF_040645715.1 Spirillospora sp. NPDC046719
CGGCCGGCGGGACGCCCGGTCGCCGAGCGCCCGCGCCGGCCGGCGCGCCGTCCATCGGGGTCAGCCGCCGATGCCGGAGTCCTGCGCGGCCTTCACCATGGCCGCCGCGTCCTCGGGCAGCAGGTACCCGCCGTCGACGGACTGCTGCGCCGCCGCCTGCACCTTGGCCACGTACCCGGCGTGCGTCGGGTACAGCCGGCTCAGCACCGGCTCGGCGACCGGCGGGAACGACGGGTTGGACGGGTCGCCGGAGTCGTGCCGGTCCCACCCGTCCGCGTCGCCGTTCCACGGGTCCCGGGCGCCGTAGAGGCCGCAGAAGACGCCGTCACCGAGGCCCAGGTGCCGCAGCCCGGTGAGGGTGCGCGTCGGCACCGTGATGTCCGGCAGCCGGACGCCGCCCGTCGCGAGCCCGGTGCGCGGGTCCCGCAGCGCCGTGTTCAGCGGTGCGCCGCTCGGCGGCCGCGCCCCGCCCCGCGCCCACGACGCCAGGTGGCGCAGCGCCGCGTTCATCGAGTAGTGACCCGGCCCGTCGTTGAACGGCGCCGTCCCCGCGGTGCAGTCCGCCTGCGGCGCCGCCGACCCCGCCGACTTCTTCAACGTCGGATCACCCAGGTCGTACGCCCACTGGTCGCCGTGCGACGTGCCGGCCAGCTCCCAGTGCACGACGCTGCCGGTGTCCGGCTGCCGCGCCGCCGACGCCAGCGGGACGTCCGTCTCGGTGAGCACCACGAACGTCGGCACCGGCAGGTCCGTGCGGATCCGGGACGGGTTCGGCATCGTGAGCGTGTCCGCCAGCTCGCCGCTGATCGGCGCGCCCACCGCGCTGTTGCTGTGGATCATGAGGCCGTCGTAGACCTTCGCCACCGGCTGGACCGCGTCCGCGTACGTCGTCATGAACCCGGCGGACTGCGACTCGCCGTCCGCCAGCAGCGTCCTCACCTTCAGCCCGCCGAGCGGGTCGGGGCCGTCCGGCGCCCTTAGCGCCCGCCCGGCCTGCGAGAAGATGTCGTAGGAGTACGCGTCGCCCGGGTGGACGAGCGTCCCGTACCGTTCGGGATCCCAGCCCTTCAGGCCGTGGATCTCACCGAGCCCGCCGTTCACGCCGACCGCCTGCGCCGAGACGCCGACCCACGCGTAGCCCTCGCGCAGCAGCTCGTCCCGCTCGAACCAGTAGTCCGGCGACAGGTCGAGCTGCCCGCTGACGTTCAGCCATTCGACGACGACCGTCCCGTTGAACTTCGCCGGGTCCGTGGGCCGCCGGACGAGCAGCCGGGTCTTGTACGCGGCGCTGCCGGACTCGCGCACGCTCCACCGTCCGTCCGGGCCCCACAGTCCCGCCTTCGCGTACGAGTGGGCGGTGCCGGAGATGAAGTACTCGTTCTCGGTGTAGCCGTACGAGCCGAGGTCCTCGGCGGCGGCGAGGAACGGGAAGCCGTGGCTCCCCGCGGGCGGGACGCTGACGGCCGGGTCGTCCGCCTCGGCGCGGGCGGTCGGCGCCGCGCCGATGAAGGCGCCGAAGAGCACCGCCCCCAAGGCCGCGGCGGTGGCGCGCCGTCTCGGGGAGCGCAGGGGTATTCGCACGGTTGCCTCCTAGAAGCACTGGTCGGGGGGAAGCACAGTGTCGGCCGCGGCCCTGCTCCCGGCATCGGGGAAATCGCCAGTCCGGCGGACCGGCCGGTGATTCTGCCGATGCCGCGGCGGCCCCCGGGCCCCTACGTTCCTGCGCTGACCGGCCCCGAATCGATCGGGGCCCGGCGAGCAGAAAGAGGCCCGCATGCCCCTCTCCCCGTCCCTCCGGCGGCTCACCGCCGTCGCGTTCGCCGGCGCCGTGAGCGCCGCCGGACTGGCCACCCTGTCCGCCGCCCCCGCGTCCGCCGCCAGTTGCTCGGACGTCGACGTCGTCTTCGCCCGCGGCAGCGGCGAGCTGCCCGGCCTCGGCATCGTGGGCACGCCGCTCGTCAGCGCCATCAAGGGCGACCTGCCGGGCAAGTCGGTGAGCTCCTACGCGGTGAACTACGCCGCCGACCTCGCGCAGACCAGCGCGGGCCCCGGCGCCACCGACATGAGCAACCACGTCAAGTCCGTCGCCGCGTCCTGCCCCGGCACCTCGTTCGTCCTCGGCGGCTACTCGCAGGGCGCCAGCGTCACCGACATCGCGATCGGCATCCCGACCCTCCTCGGCACCGGCGGCACCATCCCGACGAACCTCGCCTCCCGCGTGAAGGCCGTCGTCGTCTACGGCAACCCGCTGCGCCTGTACGGCCAGACGATCAACACCGCCAGCTCCCTCTACGGCCCGAAGGCGAAGGAGTTCTGCAACACCGGCGATCCCGTCTGCGCGAACGGCGTCGACATCTCCGCCCACCTCACCTACGCCACGAACGGCACCGTCCCCCAGGGCGCCCAGTTCGCCGCCGCCAAGATCAACGGCTGATCCCCGCGCCCGAGCCCCCGGCCCGCCCCAACCCAGGCCGGGGGCTCGCCAGCGGCGCGATGTGCCGGATTACGCGGTAACCCGCCGCCTCCGCCGGAGCGGGCCATGACGCCGGACCTGCCCGGCGACGTCCAAGCCGAGACCCGCCGACGCCGCAGGAAGTGGCTCGCGCTCCTGGGCTCCCTCCTCGCCATCGCCATCCTGCTCAGACCAAGGCGCGCATCCGCGGTCGCGACGAACAGCTCCCGCATCCCGAAGCTCTGCGTCCCCTTCGCCATTTCATTCGCTCCTAAGTATCGGTACTCTGTGTCGAATGAATCCCGATGAAGCGGACGCCCGCGTCGAACTCGCGGAGACCAGGTACCTGAAGGCCAAAAAGGAGGCCGACGCCCTCCTGGAGGACCTCTTCACCGCCTACGTCGACGCCGCCAACGCCGGCCGCACCGCCGACCAGCTCGCCAAACCCGAGACCTTCACCGCCGGCTACATCCGCCGGAAGCTCCGCGAACGCGGCGTCGAACCCCGCAAGGGCGGCCCCAAGCCACGCAGCACCTGAAACGCCCCACGCTCCGAACCCCCGAGACGAGCAAGACTGCCCCACGTCTCGTGTTCACCCCGCATGACCCGGCGAACTGGACCGAGGAGGACAACGCTCGCCTCGATCACTGCACCTCGCACAGCCAGACCGGCGGCCGCCACGACGCCTGCTCGATCGACCTCGCCTGACGCTCAACGCATCCGATGGCCAGAAGTGCGCCGCCTGCGAGAAGGCCGCCCACGACGCCCTCCGACACCACGCCAAACGGCTGTAGACCATTCCTACGAGCGGCCCCGAACCCCCCGGCAAGGGCCCGAGCGTCACGGCCCGAGCGCCATGACCCTGAGCGTCACGGTTCCCAGTGCCACGACCCCGATCGGCCGGATGTGCGGAAAGAAGTACTCGCGCGGCCTGTCCTTGGTGCCGGCGAGCGTAGGCATCACCGCGTCCCGGCGCCTGGACGCGGCACCGCATCTGCCGCAAGAGCCGAGACCGTGGAGCCGATTCGCGGCCTTCGACCTGCAGGACCAGTTTTCCGCAGATGATGGCGCCCCTGGCAGGATTCGAAGCTGCGACACCCGCTTTAAGAGTGTGCTCCGCATTATCGGGGCATCTGTGGCGCTGTGAGGCTGTGCTTGTTTGTGCTGGTCAAAGGCTTTGTTCATTGCTCCCTGGGCGTGGGGCGGTGAGGATGCACGGGGGCCTTTGGGACCGTTTGTGCGAGCAGGGCGCGAGCAGAGAGACCTGGCAGAGGGGCGTGCCGTCAGCGTCCGGCGAGATGATGGAGTTGGGGACTAGGCATAGCGTCTCTTCGATCGCGTCGGGTATGCGGGATGTGTCGTTGCACAGCACCTCGTAGAGGAGGACCTCGTCCTGCGCGGTGGTGAGGATTTTGTAGATGAGGGCCAAGAAGGTGCTGGCGGTGGTCTCCTATCCGGCGGGTCACCTGTGGGGTCGGCGCGTCGTTCGGCGAGCATCTGGGCCATGTGGGTTCCCAACCCTGTAAGGGAGTTGGCGTTGCCGGCTTCGCGTTTGTCGCCGACTGACGGTAGGCCGTCGCCCCACGTTTGGAATTGTGGGGCGGCGGCTTCGGGTATGCCGAGGTACTGGCCGATGGTGGTGAGTGCGACGGCCATGGTGAAGGCGTCTGCGAGGTCGGCTGGTTCGCCGGCGTCGAGCATGGCGTCGAGCTGGGTGGTAACGAGGCGTTCGATCTGTGGTCGGCGTGTGGGACGGCGGCGGGGGTGAATTCCCGGCTGGCTGACCGCCAGCGTCACCGTCACCGCGCCGGCGAGCTGAACACCTACTTCAAGGCGTTCGATGAGCTGGCCGCCCTCGCGGTGTACGGATCGGCCGCCTGAGACCTGATCACCCAGACGCTGCGGGCCAGTGAGGGCGGCTAGAGCGTTTCCGCTGGATATGAGTATTCGTACTCAGGCGCACGAAGATCGTCTCGGTCAGGGTGGTGGGCGAGCCCACGATAGGAGACCCCCATGAGAACGACCGCCCCGGCCCTCGTGACGGCGGGAGCCGTCACCGCCACGTTGCTGGGCGTCCCGGCCGCGCGGGCCGCGACGAGCCCCGCCTGGCGGGCCTCGGTGCAGCACGAGTCGCTGCGCAACGGGTCCCGGCTGCTGACGGTGGGCAAGACCACCTGGGCCTTCGGCGGCCGCAGCTACCGGGACGGCCGCGCCACCGCTTTCCGGCGTGACGGATCCGGCTGGCGGCAGGTCGCGTTGCCGTCGCAGGCTCGCGGCGAGATCGTCGCCGCCGACGCCAGTTCGCCGAACGATGTGTGGGCCGCGACGCTCGGTGTCAAGAACGGGCCGCCCGTCGCGATGCGCTTTGACGGCAGGCAGTGGAAGGCCGTGCAAGCGCTCGGGAACACGGTCGTGACCGCTGTGACAGTCGTCGGACCCCGGGACGTGTGGGTCTTCGGGACCGACGGGCCGACCGACCGCCGTCCCGTCGCCTGGCACGGCACCCGGCGCGGCTGGAAGAAGACGACCACGCCGTTCGTCGTCTGGAGCGCCGACCTGCGCTCGCCCAAGGACCTTTGGGCCGTGGGCTGGCGGAGCGGTGGCGGGCAGGTCGCCGAACGCTTCGACGGTAAGCACTGGCGGTCGGCCCCCGACCCGCGCGGCTCCCTGCCCGCCGTGCTGCGCGACCCCGCCAAGACGCAACTCGCCTACGGCAGGCTCTTTGCCGCGAAGGGCGCGCTGTGGCTGGCTGTGAACGCGAGCATCTGGTCCGAGATGCGCACCGATGCCTACCTGCTGCGCTTCGACGGCAAGCGCTGGCGCTCGGAGCGGCTGCCCAGACGTGTGGCGTGGCACGAGAACGGCTCGTTCGTGCCGGATGGCAAGGGCGGGCTCTGGATGTTCGCCTACACCGGCGACCAGCGGTCGTTGCTGTTCCGCCGCACGGCCTCGGGCTCTTGGAGCAGTTCCCCGGTGAAGGCGCCGGGCCTCCAGTACGTCGAGCTGGGCGACCTCGCGCCTGCCCCGGACGGCGGCCTGCTCGGATCGGGCGGCTGGGACGACCGTACCGCCGCGACCGGCGGGGTGCTGGCCTACCG
Organism: Spirillospora sp. NPDC046719; assembly: GCF_040645715.1. Lineage (NCBI taxonomy): Bacteria > Bacillati > Actinomycetota > Actinomycetes > Streptosporangiales > Thermomonosporaceae > Spirillospora > Spirillospora sp. NPDC046719. The sequence continues at coordinate 5,551 of NZ_JBEYYT010000396.1, forward strand.
CTGACCCACCGGTGACCCATGGCCGGTCTCCGGAGGCGTCGCCCATCGCGCAGCGCCGCCGGCGCCTAGCCGCCCTCGCGGCTCAACTGGAGCGCAACTGCGCGCAACTTCGTGGACCCGCGCCTTGCGACCGGCCAGTGTCGGAGGCCACAGCGCTTCAGGTGAGCGCCCGGCATCCGGAGCGGGCGCCCAAGGCTCCAAGGAGGCAAACCGTGACCACTCTGTCCGAGGTCGCCCCCTGATCTAGGCGGACCTACCCGCCCAATCCACGCTGGCTGGAACCGGATCGACGGGGTCGCCGTCCAGGGCAGCGAGTGAGCAGAACACGCTCCGCGCGGTTCGTGCGAGCAGTAACCCAGAGGATCCGAGAACTGAGAACGCCCCCGACCTTCGTCGGGGGCGTTTCTGCAGGTGATGGGCGCCCCCGGCAGGATTCGAACCTGCGACACCCGCTTTAGGAGAGCGGTGCTCTATCCCCTGAGCTACGGAGGCATGTCGTCGCTTGCCGGAAGAGCGTAGCGGACGGCACCTACAGGGTAGGGGAAGGGGCGGGCTGGGCGCTCCCCGTTATGGGGGTGACCGAGGCTCAAGAGAGCGCCAAAGCGCGGCGGGATAAGGCTTACGCGCGGTCTAGGCCGGGTGGGGTCGGTGTGGGTACGCTTCGGTGCCGTGACGGGTCGGCATCGAGGGCAGCCGAAGGACCGGGAGGCCGGGGAGGCCACGGAGAAGCGCGCGCCTCGGCGGAGACGCGTCGCGATGGTCGCGGGTGCATTCCTGGTGCCCGTCGCGCTGGCGACCGTGGTGGCGCTCTCGCTGCGCGACGAGCCCTCGGGACGGCCGGACGGCGCGCCGACGCCGACGTCCCGGGCCGCGCAGGGGTCGCCCTCGGCGGAGCCGACGTTCGGGCAGTACGTCCCGCCGGAGAGCGATCCGCAGGCGGAGACCAAGGCGCCGCGGCGCGTCGTGACGCCGCAGGCGGTGCCGACGAAGAAGACGACGCCGAAGCCCGCGCAGTCGCCGGACGTACGGCCGTCGTGCCCGTGGGCGGGCGTGCCGTATCTCGACCACTGGTGCCGTCGCCATCGTCACCCCGGCCGCTGATGCGGTTGCGCCCTGTTCAACTGTGAACCTGTAGTAGCGTTCTGCCGCTGTTCGTATTCGGGCATCAGGAGGAAAACCACCGTGCCGAACCCCCGGTCGGCTGCGCTGGCCGCGGCCGTCCTGGTGATGGCGACGCTCGTGCCGCAGGGTGCCGGCAGGGCGGCCGATGGCGGGGACGACGTCAAGTCGCTGCGCGAGGCCGCCGCGAAGGCTCGCGACGAACTCGAGTCGGCCACCAAGGACATGGAGGGCCGCAAGAAGGACCTGGCGGCCTCGCAGACGAAGCTGAAGGCGACGCTGCAGGACCTCGCGGACGCCGAGGCTCAGCTGAACGAGATCCGGCAGCCGCTGGCCCGGCTCGCGAACTCCTCCTACCAGCAGCCCGGCGCCGCCGGGTCGATGGCGGTGTTCGGCGGCGGCAACCCGGAGCAGGCGCTGCGCGCCACCGCGGACGTGAGCATGCTCGCGCGGTCGCAGCAGGCGCTTGTGGACCGTGCCGACGCGCTGCAGAAGCGCAAGCAGGAGCTGGCGTCCACGGCGCAGGACCTGCAGTCCCGCAGCGCGATCGCGCAGACGCGCGTGCAGCAGGACATCGACGGGCTCAGGAAGCGGTCCGCGCAGCTCACCGACCAGCTGAACGCGATGCTCAAGAAGCTGCCCGAGAGCAAGCGGCTGGAGCTCGGATGCGACAAGAGCCTCGCCGCCGACGCCAAGAAGTTCCCCAACGGGCTGATCCCGCAGAAGTACCTGTGCCCGCTGCCGCAGAAGGGGCGCCAGCTGCGCGCGGACGCGGCGCTCGCGTTCTACAAGCTGAACGCGGCGTACAAGGCGCACTTCGGCCGCGACATGTGCCTGACGGACTCCTACCGGAGCCTGGCCGAGCAGCAGTCCGTCTACGTGCGGCGGCCCGGCTTCGCGGCCGTCCCCGGCACGAGCAACCACGGCAAGGGCCAGGCCATCGACGTCTGCGGCGGGGTGCAGAACCAGGGCTCGGTGCAGTTCAACTGGCTGAAGGCCAACTCCAGGAAGTACGGGTGGTTCCACCCGGCGTGGGCCTACAGCAACCCGTTCGAGCCCTGGCACTGGGAGTACGGCACCGAGAGCCAGTACTGACGCGTCAGGGGGTTTTCGCCAGCGGGACGATCTCGGAGGTGCAGAACCGGCAGCGCCGCGCCTTGATGGGGATCTCGGCGAGGCACTCGGGGCACTCCCGCTCGGTGGCCTCCTTCCCGCGGTCCATGCGCTCGATCAGCTTCGTGGTCGGCAGCACGACCAGGAAGTAGACGATCGCCGAGGTGATGAAGAAGGCGATCGCCGAGGTGACGAAGATGCCGTAGGGGAACTTCGTGCCGTCGATCGTCACGGCGAGCCGGGTGTAGTCGGGCTTGCCGCCGATCAGCGCGATCAGCGGGGTGATGAAGGAGTTCGCGAAGTCCTTGACCAGCGAGGCGAACGCGGCTCCGACGACGAACGCGACGGCGAGGTCGACGAGGTTTCCGCGGAAGAGGAATTTCTTGAATCCGCCCATGTGCGTGCTCCTGGGGGTCGGTGGGGCGCGTCCCGTCGGACGCCCTCCTGGCGGTGATCGGCTGTGGGCGCGGGGGAGGGGCACGGCCGATCAGCGCCTGGTCTGCCCTGATCGGAGGGGGTTCTCACTCCCGCGTGCGTCATATCACTGATGTCCGGTCCGGCCGGAGCCGGACGGAACGGCTACGGATGGTAATGAAAGTTCACCCCTTGTGCCAAGTCGATCCCCCGAGCGCCCAGGACGGGCGGGTGGTCAGGGGCCGGTGATGGTGATCGAGAGGGCGGGGCCTGCGCCGGCGAGGGCTTGGGCCTGCGCCCGGTCGGTCGCGAGCACCACCAGCGCTCCCTCCCGGCCGCCTTCGTCGCCGCGGCGCGGCACGGTCACCACCGGCACGCCGGACACGATCACGCGGGCCGCGCCCCACCGGCCGCCGCCGCCGGGGAGATCGTCCGAACCGGAGGAGGGCGGGCCGGCCAGCACGTCGACCCGGTCGCCGGAGTGCAGCAGCCGGACGGTGTCGGCGTCGGCGATGCGGACGGGAGCGGCGACCGTCCCGGGGCCGTAGCCGCGCAGGAGCCCGTCGCCGACCAGGCGGGCGTCGGTGAGCGGCTCGCCGCGCCGCACGGGGCCCGCGAGGACCC
>NZ_JBEYYT010000397.1:0-8709 GCF_040645715.1 Spirillospora sp. NPDC046719
GCCCGCGCTGGCCCGCCTCGCCGAGCTCGGCCGCGACGAGGCGGGCCGCAGGTAGGTCCGGCTGCAAGCGGCCCGGGCGCAGGTAGGCCGGGCGCAGGTAGGCCAGGCGCCACGTGAGCGGGCGCTAGCCGGAGCGCTTCGCCTTGGGGCGGGCGCGCAGGTGGGCGCGTTCGCCCTGGCTGCCGAACAGCACGAGGAACTCGACGGGGTCGGCGTCGACGGCGCCGAACCAGTGCGGCAGCCGGGTGTCGAACTCGGCGGCCTCGCCGGGTGACAGGACCAGGTCGTGCTCGCCGAGGAGGACGCGCAGCCGTCCGTTGAGGACGTAGAGCCATTCGTAGCCCTCGTGGGTCTGCGGTGTGGGCTCCCGGCGCTCGCTGCCGGCGGGGATGACGAGCTTGTAGGCCTGGATGCCGCCGGCGCGGCGGGTCAGCGGCAGCATGGTCATGCCGTTGCGGACGACGGGCCGCAGGTGGATGCGCGGGTCGCCGGTGGGCGGCGCGTCCACGAGCTCGTCGAGGGTGACGCCGTAGGCCTTGGCCAGCGGGAACAGCAGTTCGAGGGTCGGGCGGCGGGCGCCGGACTCCAGCCGCGACAGCGTGCTCACCGAGACGCCGGTCGCGGCCGACAGGTCGGTCAGCGTGATCTCGCGCTCGTTGCGCAGCGCGCGCAGGCGCGGGCCGACCGCGTCGAGCGCCTGGTCGAGGTCGTCGTCCATGCCGCCAGTTTGCCATATCGGCAAAGAGGTTTGCCGCAGCCGGGGTCCGGTTCGCATAGTGGCCGCGGAGGTGGTCGAGATGACCGAACGGCTGAAGGACGCCTATGACGTGGTGGTGGTCGGCGGGGGCGCCGCGGGCCTGAACGGGGCGCTGATGCTCGCGCGATCGCGGCGGTCGGTCGTGGTGGTCGACGCCGGTTCCCCGCGCAACGCGCCCGCCGAGGGCGTGCACGGGCTGCTGGCCAGGGACGGGATGCCGCCGGCCGAGCTGCTGGAGCGGGGCCGGGCGGAGGTCCGGCGCTACGGCGGGCACGTGGTGGCCGGGACGGTCACCGAGGCGGTGCGCGACGACGGCGGTTTCACCGTCGGCCTGGCCGGCGGCCGGACCGTCCGGGCGCGCCGGCTGCTGGTGACGACCGGCCTGGTGGACGAGCTGCCGGACGTGCCGGGGCTGGCGGAGCGGTGGGGCAGGGACGTGGTGCACTGCCCGTACTGCCACGGCTGGGAGGTCCGCGACCGGGCCATCGGCGTGCTGTCGAGCGGTCCGATGTCGGTGCACCAGGCGCTGCTGTTCCGGCAGCTCAGCGACGATGTCGTGTTCTTCGCCCACACCGCGCCGCGGCCCGGCGGCGAGCAGGGCGAGCAGCTGGCCGCCCGCGGCGTCCGCGTGGTGGAGGGCGAGGTCGCGGGCCTGGAGGTCGCCGATGACCGGCTCGTCGGCGTCCGGCTGGCCGATGGCGCGGTGGTCGCGCGCGACGCGCTGGCGGTGGCGTCCCGGATGACCGCCCGCGGCGGCTTCCTCGCGGGGCTCGGGCTGCGGCCGGTGGAGCATCCGACGGGCGCCGGCGAGCACATTCCGGCCGACGCGGTGGGCCGTACCGAGGTGCCCGGGGTGTGGGTCGCGGGCAACGTGACCGACCTGTCCGCCCAGGTCGGTGCCGCCGCGGCGGCGGGTGCGATGGCGGGGGCGCAGATTAACGCCGACCTGGTCGCCGAGGAGGCGCGGGACGCGGTGGCCGCGCGGCGGGAGCCGTTCTCCGCCGAGTCCGAAGCGCGCGCCTGCGAGGCGGTGCTGGGCGACCGCCGCCACGGCCTGTAGCCCGGCGGAGTGTGCGGGGCGGTTGCGCGGCAGGGTCCCTCCATGTCATCTTGGAACGGTCGTTCCGAGTTATGTGGAGGCGGGAGCGGATGCCCGACGTCAAGCACTTCGACCCGGACGCGGTGCTGGAGCAGGTCGTGCGGCTGTTCTGGCGGCGCGGCGCCGCGTCCACCGGCATCGCCGAGGTGGTGGCGGAGACGGGGATCAGCCGGTCCAGCCTGTACGCCACGTTCGGCGGCAAGCGGGACCTGTACCTGGCGGCGCTCCGCGGCTACGTGGAGCGCCACTCGCGCCCGGTGTTCGACCGCCTCGCGGCCGACGGCCGGGGGCTGCCCGCGATCGCCGGCTTCTTCGCCGGGCTCATCGCCGCCCGCTGCTCGGGCGAGCACGCGCGCTGGGGATGCATGGTGTCCAACGCGCACGCGAGCCCGGACGGCGCCGAGGACGACGACGTCAGGCGGATCCTGGACGCCCACCACGACGGGCTGTGCGCGGCGATGCGCGCGGCCCTGCGGTCCGCCGACCGGCAGGGGCAGCTGCGTCCGGGCCTGGACGTCGACGGCACCGCGCAGACCCTGGCGCTGCTGACCTACGGCGTGAACCTCCGGTCGCGCGCGGGCGCCCCCGCGGCCGCGCTGACCGCGTCCGTGGACGCCGCCCTCGCCTCCCTGACCCCCGATGAGGAGAACCGATGACCGAGTTCACCGTGTACGACGAGACCGACGCCCCCGAGGCCGCGCGCCCGCACCTGGAGGCGGCCAGGAAGCGGATGGGGTTCGTCACCACCCTGAACGGGGTGATGGCCGAGTCGCCGGAGCTGCTGGCCGGGTACAACGCGCTGTCGGAGCTGTTCGGCAGGTCGTCGCTGCCCAGGAACGCCAAGCACGTCGTGTGGATCACCGCGAGCGTGCTGAACGGCTGCGCGTACTGCGTGGCGGCCCACTCCACGCTCGCGCTGCGGTCGCGCGTCCCGGCCGAGGTCGTCGAGGCGCTGCGCGGCGGCCGCGCGCTGGACGACCCGGCGCTGGAGGCGGTCCGCGTGTTCACCGGCGCGATGGTCGAGCAGCGCGGCTGGGTGGACGACGCGCAGGTCGAGGCGTTCCTGGCCGCCGGGTACACCCGGCGCCACGTCCTGGACATCGTCCTCGGGATCGGCATGAAGACGCTGTCGAACTACACCAACCACATCGCGCACACCCCGCTCGACCCCGCCTGGGAGGATCAGGAGTGGACGGCGCCCGCGCCCGCGTGACGCGGGTCCGGCCCGCGGCTCACCGCACCGAGACGCTCCGGTGGGTGGCGGCCAGCAGGCGCAGCGCGGCGTGCGACGGGGAGCCCTGCTCGACGGTGTGCGCGACCAGCGCCTGGTCGGGGTCGTCGGGCAGCCGGAGGGTCTCGAAGCCGAGGTCGAGGGTGCCGACGACGGGGTGCCGGTAGACGTAGCGGCCGTGCGTCTTCTCCTTGAGGCCGTGCTCGGCCCAGATCTCGCGGAACTCGGGGCTGGCGGCCGACAGCTCCTCGACCAGCGCGGCGGCCGCCGGGTCGCCGGGATGCCGCCCGACGTCCAGCCGCAGGTAGCCGACGATGTCGGCGGCCTTCCCGCGCCAGTCGGCGTACAGGCCGCGCATGCCCTCGTCCAGGAACACCATGCGCGCGAAGTTGCGCTCGGCGGGCGCCAGCGCCCCGAAGTCGGTGATGAGCGCGGCGGCCAGGTCGTTCCAGGCGAGCACGTCGGTGTAGCGGCCGACGATGTAGACGGGCACTTCGGTGGTGGCGTCCAGCAGCCGCCGCAGCCCGGACCGGACCTGCTGGGGCCGCCGCTCGGGCGCCCCGGCGGGTTCGGTGTAGGGGCGGGCCAGGCGGTACAGGTGGCCGCGTTCGACGTCGTCGAGCCGCAGGGCGCGGGCGACCGCGTCCAGGACGGCCTCGGAGAAGTGCAGGGTGCGGCCCTGCTCCAGCCGGACGTAGTGGTCGACGCTGACGCCGGCGAGCCGGGCCAGTTCCTCGCGGCGCAGGCCGGGGACGCGGCGCCGGCCGCCGTAGTCGGGCAGCCCGAGTTCCTCGGGCTTCAGCCGGGCCCTGCGTGAGCGCAGGAACTCGCCGAGTTCGGCTCGCCTGTCGAGTGCCATGGACCGATTATCCCGTGCCGTCCCGGGATGCCGGGATCGCGGAGCCTGGTCATGCGGTGCCTAGGCAGCGGCCGCCACTGGGTACGGCCGCGCCCGCCGACGACAGTGATCATCACGAACTCCCGCGAACCTGAGGAGCAAGGAAAATGATCACAACGCGTCCGCTCGGCGGCACCGGCATGGACATCACCACGGTCGGTTTCGGGTCCTGGGCGGTGTCGGGCCCGGGCTGGCGGTTCGGCTGGGGCGCCACCGACGACGCCGAGTCCGTCGCGGCGATCCGGCACGCGATCGGTTCCGGCGTCAACTGGATCGACACCGCCGCGGTGTACGGCCTCGGGCACTCCGAGGAACTGGTCGGCAAGGCGATCGCGGGGCTGCGCGAGGACGAGCGGCCGTTCGTCTTCACCAAGGCCGGCCTCGTCTGGGACCCCGCCGACCCGCAGGCCGCGCCCCGGCGGATCATGAAGCCGGCGAGCGTGCGCCGCGAGGTGGAGGACTCGCTGCGGCGGCTCGGCCTGGAGCGCATCGACCTGTACCAGGTGCACTGGCCCGACACCGGCGAGTCGCTGGACTACGCCGGCGACGGCAGCGGCCCGGTGTCGCCGAACGCCACGCCGCTGGAGGAGTACTGGCAGGTCATGGCCGACCTGAAGGCCGAGGGGAAGGTCCGCGCGATCGGGCTGTCCAACCACTCCCCCGACCTGCTGGACCGGGCCGAGAAGGTCGCGCACGTGGACGCGGTCCAGCCGCCGTTCTCGGCCATCAACCGGTCGGCGGCCGATGAGATCGCCTGGGCCCGTGAGCACGGCACCGGCGTGATCGTGTACTCGCCGCTGCAGTCGGGGCTGCTGACCGGCGCGTTCTCGGCCGAGCGGGCCGCGTCGCTGCCCGCCGACGACTGGCGCACGTCCCACCACGACTTCACCACCGGGCTGGCGGCGAACCTGCGGCTCGCGGACGCGCTGCGTCCCGTCGCCGAACGCCGCGGTGCGAGCGTCGCGGAGGTCGCGATCGCCTGGACGCTGGCCTGGCCCGGCGTCACCGGCGCGATCGTCGGCGCCCGCCGGGCCGACCAGGTGGACGGCTGGATCGGCGCCGGCTCGGTCGAGCTGACCCCGGCCGACCTGGACGAGATCGCCGCGGCGATCACCGCGTCCGGCGCGGGCACCGGCCCCGCCCGCCCCTGACCCGCACTGTCCCCAACCCCGCACCGCTTCCGACCACGCACTGCTTCCGACCACGCGACCTAGAAGGAGACCGCCATGTCATTGACCGTCGTCGCCGAATGCCTCGCCTCGCCCGGCCAGGAGGACCGGCTCCGCACCGCTCTGGAGGCGATGATCGAGCCGTCCCTGGACGAGCCGGGATGCCTGGCCTACCGCCCCTACGCCGACCCGAACCGTCCCGCCCGGATGGTGGTCGTGGAGGAGTGGACGGGTCCCGACGCGCTGGAGGAGCACTTCGCCACGCCGCACTTCCGGCACGTCGAGCAGGTGCTGGGGCGGATCCTCGCCGAGCCGATGACGATCCGGAGGCTCGTCCCGGCGCCCTGACCTCGCCCACGCGGCCCCGCGCGGCCCGCACCGCCCGCGCCTGTCAGATCGTCAGGAGACCGGCGCGGGCGGCGGCGCAGGCCGCCGCACGTGCGGCTGCGGCGGCGCGATCGTCACGCAACTCCAGTTCCGTTAGTCTCGCCGTCGCTCGGAAAGAAGTGGGACGAGGGGGGACTATTCATGCCGCAGGGTTCTCATGCCACGATCAGGGAGTTCACCGTCACCGACCCCGAAGCGGGTCCTTATGGAATAGCCACGGGACCGGACGGGGCGTTGTGGTTCACGCTGGTGCATGAAGGGCGGATCGGGCGGATGGCGCCGGGCGGCGAGGCGGACCTCCATCCGGCCGACCCCCTCCCGGCCGGGCCGATGAACATCACTGCCGGCCCGGACGGCACCCTGTGGTTCACCTGCCTGCGCGATGACCGCGTCGGCCGGATCGACACCGGCGGCCGGGTGACGATGTTCGAGGTCCCCCCGGGCGGCCCCTGCGGCATCGCCGCCGGGCCGGACGGCGCGCTCTGGTTCACCCTCATGCGGACCGACCGCATCGGCCGGATCACCACCGCCGGGGAGGTCGCCGAGTTCCCGCTGCCGGTGCCGGGCGCCATGCCGTCCATGATCACGGCGGGGCCGGACGGGGCGCTGTGGTTCACCCTCAACCAGGGCAACGCGGTCGGGCGGATCGCGCCCGGCGGCCACGTCGCCGTGCACGCCCTGCCGACCGAGGGCGCCGCGCCGGTCGGGATCACCGCGGGCCCGGACGGCGCGCTGTGGTTCGCCGCGATCGGCGCCGGGCACATCGGCCGGATCACCACGGACGGGAAGGTGACCGAGTTCCCGCTGCCCGACCCGGGGGCGCGCCCGCACGCGATCGTCACCGGCCCGGACGAGGCGCTGTGGTTCACCGAGTGGGGCACCGCGCACGTCGGCCGCATCACCTGCGAGGGCCGCATCGACGAGCATCCGCTGCCGAGGCCCGGCTGCGAGCCGCACGGCATCGCGCTCGGTCCCGACGGCGCCCTGTGGGTCGCCTTGGAGACCGGCGCGCTCGCCCAGGTCGTCCCCGGCTGACGCCGACCACCCGCCGCGCGGTCGCGGAAGGTTCCAGCGCGGGCGAAACGTTCGCGGGTCACCGTGGACGGATGAGATCGCCGACCGACACCAGTGCCCAGACCGCCACCGAGAACACCGGGTCCGCCCCCGTCCCGCGCCGCGGCGCGATGCTCGCCATCCTGTGCGCCGGCATGTTCCTGGTGCTGCTGGACGTCACGATCGTCAACGTCGCCCTCCCCGGCATCGGCCGCGCGCTCGGCACCGGGCTGCCCGGCCTGCAGGGCGTCGTCGACGGGTACGCCGTCGCGATCGCCGGGCTGCTGCTCGGCGGCGGCGCGCTCGGCGACCGGATCGGGCACCGCCGGATGCTGCTGGCCGGGCTCGGCCTGTTCGGGGCCGCGTCGCTGGCCTGCGGCTGCGCGCCCGGCCCCGGCCCGCTGATCGCGGCGCGGGTCGTCCAGGGCGCGGGCGCGGCGCTGCTGCTGCCCGGCAGCCTCGCGGTCATCACCGCGGCGTACCCGGGCCGCGCGGAGCAGGCCCGCGCGCTCGGGGTGTGGGCGGGCATCTCCTCCACGGCGCTGCCCGCCGGGCCGCTGCTGGGCGGCGCTCTGGTCGACTTCGCCGGGTGGCGGTGGATCTTCCTGCTGAACGTGCCGATCGTCGCGGCCGCGATCGCCGGGGTCCTCGCCGTCGTCCGCGAGCCGCGCCGGGAGCGTCCGGACGGCGCGCGCCCGCCGCTGGACCGGGCGGGGATGGCGCTGGCGCCGCTCACCCTCGGCGGGCTGGTGTGGACGGTCATCGCCGCCGGCCACGGCCACCGCGGGGAGGCGGCCGTCACGGCGGCCGTCACGGTCGCGGCGGCGGCCGCGTTCGTGTGGGCCGAGCGCCGCGCCGCGGCGCCGATGGTGCCGGGCGGGCTGCTGCGCGCGCCCGCGTTCCTCGGCGCCAACGGCATCGCCCTGGCGATGAACCTGGTCACCAACGGCGTGCTGTTCGCGTCGACGCTCAAGCTCCAGCAGGCCGAGCACCACTCGGCGTTCACCGCCGGGGTGCTGCTGATGCCGATGGCGGTGCCGCTGGCGCTGCTGGCGCCGGTCAGCGGACGGCTCACCGCCCGGTTCGGCACCCGCCTCCCGCTCGGCGCCGGGACCGCGCTGGCCGCCGCCGGATGCCTCAGCCTGCTGCGGGTCGGCACCGGCGGCTCCTACCCGGTGCTGCTGCCGACGCTGCTGGCCATCGGGATCGGCGACGGCCTGATCGTGACGGCCGTGGTCGCCGCGGCGATGCGCGCCGCCCCGCCCGCGCACGCCGGACTGGCGGGCGGGTTCAACAACACCGCCCGGCAGGTCGGCACGGCCCTCGGCGTCGCGGTGTACGGGGCGGTCGCCGGCCCGGCGCTCGACGCGGCGCACTTCACGGCGGGCCTGCACGCGCTGGCGTGGGTGAGCGTCGGGCTGTGGCTCGCCGCGTTCGCGCTCACCCGGATCGTCCCGAACCGCTGAAATTCGGTTGGCACGGCCGGACGGGTTCGTTAGAACGGTCGGCATGCTCCGCAAATACCCCCGCACCCGGCACATCGAGGGCTCCCGGCTGCAGCCGGGAGACCACGACCTGGCCGCGCGGCCGTTCTCGGCGATCGCCGGACGGTACCTGGTGGTGGAGGAGAAGCTCGACGGCGCCAACTGCGGCATCAGCTTCTCCTCCGACGGGGAGCTGCGGTTGCAGAGCCGCGGCCACTACCTGACCGGCGGGCCCCGCGAGCGGCAGTTCGGGCCGCTGAAGGCGTGGGCCGCGTCCGTCCAGCACGTCCTGCGGGAACGCCTCGGCGACCGGTACGTGATGTACGGGGAATGGCTGTACGCCAAGCACACCGTCTTCTACGACGCGCTCCCCCACTACTTCTGCGAGTTCGACGTCCTCGACCAGCGCGACGGGACGTTCCTGTCGACCGCGCGCCGCCGCGAGCTGCTGGCCGGGACGCCGGTGGTGTCGGTGCCCGTCCTGCACGAGGGGACGCTCCCGGACCTGGGCGCGCTGACCGCGTTCGTCGGCCCCCCGCGACGACCACGCCCGCGGCCGCATCGACGGCCGGCGCCTCGCCGAGGCGGAGGACGCCGCGATCCGCGACGCCGTCGCGATGCAGGCCCAAGC
>NZ_JBEYYT010000398.1:0-8705 GCF_040645715.1 Spirillospora sp. NPDC046719
GGGCCGCGGGGACCGCGACCCGCTCGGCCCAGCTGCCTCCATCCGCGATGCCGAACACCCGCGTGCCCGGGGCCGGGCGGCCGGGGGCCGGGGCGGTGCCGGACGTCCCCTGATCCGCCACCACCCCGGCGAAGTCCCAGCCCGGCCGCCAACCCGCGTCCGCCACCGTCAGACGGTGCAGCTCGCCCCGGTTGACCGAGACCGCTTGCACGTCCACCAGCACCTCGCCGGCTCCGACGGACGGCTCGGGCACCCGGACCAGCTCCACCAGGCCGTCGTCACCCGTCGCGGACAGGGCTCTCATGATCCGGCCGGCCAGCGGGGAGGCGCTTCGGGTGCCCAGTCCAGCCCCTCCCAGTCGCTCCGGACGGGCGAGAACGCCTCGACGACCACCGCGCCGTCGGCACCGGCATGCACCTCGTGCGGCACGTCGGCGTGGATCCGCCACATGCCGCCAGGGCCGAACTCGCGCGACTCCGGACCGACGGTGAACCGCAGGGAGCCCGCCAGGCAGAGCCCGACCTGCTCGTTCCGGTGCCGGTGCGCCGGCACCAGGCCGCCGGGCGGGATCTCCACGACCGCCAGCGTGATCAGCTCGCTCTCGATGACCCTGGCGACGACGTCCTGCCAGATGCGCAGCGGCCGGATCGAGTCCAGGTCGCTCAGGGCGCTCTCCGTCCCGGTCCCCGTCCGGACCGGCCTGCTCGACTCGTTCACGCCTCCGCCTCCGTGCCGAATACGGGAGTGGTCCACTCGTGGTGCCGGTCGCCGCCCCGCCGCGCGATCGACGACAGTTCGCGCTGCAAGGCCAGCGTCGTCTCGCCCGGCCTCCCGTCGCCCACCGGGCGCCCGTCCACCTCGATAATCGGCGCGACCATGGCGGCCGTGCCGCACAGCAGAGCCTCGTCGCAGGCGTACAGTTCCGAGCGGTGGACACGGCGCTGGACGACGGTGACGCCGAAGTCCTCGGAGAGCAGCCCGGTCACCTGGCGGCGGGTGATCCCCTCGAGGATGTCGTCGGTCGCGGCGGGCGTGGCCCACTCGTCCCCGCGGCGCACCAGGACGTTCGACGTCGTCGCTTCGGCCACATGGCCGTCGGTGGTCAGCAGCAGGGCCTCGTCGAACCCGCGCTGGACCGCCTCCGTCTTGGCCAGCGCGGGGCCGACATAGCTCCCGATCACCTTGGCGCGGTTGGGCACGGCGACGTCCGTGCCGCGCCGCCAGGTGCTCACCATGCACCGGATGCCCCGCGGGTCGATGTAGTCGCCGGGCATCGGGGTGGCCGGGATGCACAGCCGGCTGCCCGAATCGTGCATCCGGACGGCGAGCTGCTCACCGGCCAGGAACAGCAGGGGGCGGACGTAGCTGTCGGCGCGCACGCCGTTCCGGCGCAGCAGTTCGCAGGTCACCGCCACCAGATCCGCGGGCGCGTACGGCAGCCGGAGACCGAGGATCCGCGCGGAACGCTCCAGCCGCTCGTAGTGCGCAGGCGCCTCCAGCAGAAAGAGGTCTCCCCGCTCCTGGTTCCACGTGGCCCGGATCCCCTCGAAGGTCCCCGTTCCGTACGAGACGACGTTCGCGAGAACACTCAGCCTCGCCTCATCCGACGAAACGAATTCACCATCGACGAAGACAACGCCGTAGGGCACGCCGAAAACGGCGGGATCTCGCGATCCGACTTCTGCTTGTACACTCACTGCATTGACCTCCCCTTCATCGAGGAACGCCTGTCAGCAGCACGTTAAGCCGGTCGCCGCGTTAAGCACAATCGAAGGCTTCTTAATCAAGCCTTCAGCATTCCTGTAGGCGACGCCATGCCGCTCCCCCGGGCACTGATCCTTGCCGAGAAGCACCGCGAAACCCGGCAATTTCCCTACCGTCGAGACGAATTGGCGAATTCAATATGAAGAGCGAGACCGCGGGCACCGCCGGAAAGCCCTGCACACACGACGGCGCGCCGATGCCCCTGTTCCGTGCGGGGCCCGGACGTCACACCGTCCGGCCCCCGCGCGGTGCGGCGTGCAGGTGCCATAGCAGGAGGGCCGTTCGCCCGCGGTGGCGGCCATCGCTGGAGCGAACGTCGACCCCGGGGAGATCGGAGATCCGGTCGATGCGATAGGCCACGCTGCTGTGATGCATGTGCACGGCGCTCGACGCGCTCGACAACGCTCTGGCCGCACTCGATCTGTACTTCGGGGCCGCGACGCCGCAACGACGGCTCGGCCCGGCATCAAGCGAGGTCTCCCCCATATGACACCGACTCCCTCCAAAGGCAGCGACGCCGCGTCCATCGCTGGCGCACGGACCACGGCGCCCGGCGATGACCACGATGAGACGACGCGGCATCCCCCGGCCGTGGTCGTCATCGGCGAGTCGGTCATGGACGTGATCGGCGACCCCGCCGGGAACGGCTCGATGACACCGGGCGGCTCCCCTCTCAACGTCGCCGTCGCGCTCGGACGGCTCGACGTCCCCGTCCGGTTCCTGACGGCGCTCGGGGCGGACGCCTACGGGGACCGGATCCTCGCCCATCTCCACGACGCGGGGGCCGACGTCGTATCCGCGGGACCGGTCGGAGCCGGCACACCGGTGGCCACGGCGAAACTGGCCGCCGACGGCTCGGCGCACTACGACCTGGAGTTCACGTGGGACCTCCGCCCGGACGTCCCCGTCGGCGAGGCCGGCCTCCTGCACGCCGGCTCGCTGGCGCTCTTCCTGCACCCCGGCGCCGGCCGGGTCGCGGAGATCCTGGCGGCCGCACGGCGGCGCGGGGCCGTGGTGAGCATCGACCCGAACATCCGGCCGTCGCTGCCCCCCCGCCGCGAGAGGTGCGGAGGCTTTTCGAGGACCTCTGCGCGCACGCCGACATCGTGAAGCTCAGCGACGAGGACGCGTCCTGGCTCTACCCCGACCTCGCCCCGGTGGACCTGGTCGGGAGGCTGCTGGGGCTCGGCGCAGCCCTCGTCGGGCTGACCACCGGGGCCGACGGCTCCCTGCTGGCGTCCGGCGACCACCGGGTTCAGGTCCCCGCTACCCCGGCACGGGTGGTGGACACGATCGGCGCCGGTGACGCCTACATGGCGGGCCTGCTCTACGAGATCGTCGAGCGGGATCTCGCGCGATCACTGCGCCGCCCCGGCGGGCTTCCCGACGACACGTTGCGGTCCATCGGCTCGTTCGCCGCCCGGATCGCCGGGGTGACGGTGACACGCCGCGGCGCGGACCCGCCGCGCCTGTCCCACCTCGGGTCCGGAGTCCCCCGCCCCGGCGCGCCGGCCTCGATGACTCAGGAGGCCAGATGAAGCTCACCCCCGCCAAACCTTCCCGCGGAGATCCCCTTCGGCATTCCCGAGGACGAACCGATGCGCGACGCGCTGCGCGACCAGTCCACCTTGTACACGCTGGTGGAGAAGGGGGCGGACGGCCCTCACCGATCCCGCCGTCCGGATCGTCTCGTTGACGATCACCGAAGGCGGCTACCACGTGAACCAGACCACGGGCGCGTTCGAAGCTGACGCGGCCGTCCTCGCCGAGGCGCGCGACGGCGCGCGGCCGACCTCGGCGTTAGGCGCAGGGAGTCGACAAGCAGGGGCGGCGGATCGACGTGGTGGACCGGCGCCGCGGCGACCTGGCGGCCCGAGCCTCCACAGCATCGGCGCACGAGCCACCGTCGAGAAGTGGGAGAGCCGCACTTGATGGCGGGCCGCAGCTCGCCGTCGACCGGGTGGAGGGCGGTCGGTGCCGGGCGTGGGTCCTTTGGCTGGATGTGGCTTTTTTGTGCGGGTTTTCGCGACGGGAGCCTGGCAATTTTGGGAGTTATCGGGGCGAATTCCTGATCATTTTAACGTGCCGTGAAATCGACGCCTGCCGCGTATGGATTTCGATTACCTTCCGTGTTCTCATTAATGGGCGGCCACGCTCCTCGGCGGGTCCGTGGCCTTGTGAAGGACGAGCTCGTCCGCAAGGCCGGTTCACATGGATCCGCACATGGGGGCAGGTGTGTCGAACGCGGCGCCGGTGGCACCGTCGGCCCAGAACGGCCTTTCCGTCGGAATCGCGACCACCGGCGGGCAATGGCTGCGCGAGACCTATGCGCTGACCGACGCCGAAATGGGCATCACCGCGCTTGCGCTGGAACCGGAGATCACCGGGCGGCCCTGGCCGGCCGTCGCCGACGCGCTGGCGGCGGTGCCCGGGGCGGAAAGGCGGCATTTCCAGGGCGACGCCCCGTTGATCTCCGAGCGGATCGTCGCGCTGCTGGGCGACGGGCCGTTGATCACCCGCCGGATGGCGCTCGACGAGCAGATCATCGACGTCCTGCTCGGGCAGCACGGGCTGGACCGGCGCCTCGTCCCCTACTGCGCGCTGACCGCGCCCCCGCCGGACCTGTGGGCGGAGGTGCCGCTGCCCGACGACGTTCGGGCCGGGCTGCTCGCCGCCGTCCGGGCCGCCTCACGCGGCCGGCTCCGCCTGCACTTCCGCGGTCCACCGGGATCCGGTCGGCGGACCACTGCCCGCGCCCTCGCCGGACGGCTCGGGATGCCGCTGCTGGCCATCGAGACGAAGCCCGGCCCCGACCTGATGTTCCACGTGCTGCGCGAGGCGGCCCTGCACGGGGCGCTGCTCTACGGCCCGGACGACCTGGCGTCCGAGATCCGCGACCACCCGGGCATCGCCGTGCTGGCGGGCGACGGTCCCGCGATGCCGGACGGCGCAGTCGAGGTCTCCTTCTCCCGCCCGTCCTACGAGGTCCGCCGCCGCGTCTGGACGGCCCGCCTGACCGCCGCCGGCATCAGCGCGGAACCGGCCGCCGAGCTCGCGGCCCGCTTCCGGTTCGGCCCCGGCCGGATCGGCGGGGCCGTCGCCGCGGCCGCAGCGGCCCGGGGCACCGGCGGCGCAGGCCCCGGACGCGAGGAGCTGTTCGCCGCGGCGCGCGCCCAGACCGGCCGCGAGCTGGCCGCCCTCGCCCGCAGGATCGAGCCGCTGCACACCTGGGACGACCTGGTCCTGCCGCGCGGCGAGCTGGACCAGCTCCGCGAGCTGTGCGCCCAGGTGACCGCGCGGCGGACGGTCTGGCACGACTGGGGCTTCGCGGCCGGGACCGCCCGGGGGCGCGGCGTCACGGCGCTGTTCACCGGCCCGCCCGGCACCGGCAAGACGACGGCCGCGGAGGTCGTCGCCGGGGAGCTCGGCCTCGACCTGTACGCGGTCGACCTGGCGGCGGTGGTCAGCAAGTACATCGGCGAGACCGAGAAGAACCTGGAGAAGGTCTTCACCGCGGCGGGCGAGACCGACGCGGTGCTGCTGTTCGACGAGGCCGACTCGCTGTTCGCCAGGCGCGGCGACGTCCGCGACGCGCGCGACCGCTACGCCAACATCGAGACGTCCTACCTGCTGCAGCGGATGGAGCACTACGACGGGATCGCGCTGCTGGCCACCAACCTGCGCCGCCACCTCGACCCGGCCTTCACCAGGCGGCTGCGGTTCATCGTCGAGTTCCCCGTTCCCGGCGAGCCGGAGCGCCGCCTCATCTGGGACCGCTGCCTGCCCGGGCGGGCTCCGCGCGGCGACGACCTCGATCTGGCCGAGCTGGCGGCGCGGTTCCCGCTCACCGGCGGCGAGATCCGCGGCGTCGTGCTGCGCGCCGCGTTCCGCGCCGCGGCGGCGGGCAGGCCGATCGGGCAGGGCGACGTGCTGGAGGCGATCCGCCGCGAGCACCGCAAGACCGGCCGGTTCGCCCCCGGGTCGGAGGGCTGATGTTCCAGGACCTCGACCAGACCCTCGCCAAGCTCGTCCAGGACGCCGCCGCCCCCGAGGCGCTGCGGGCCGCGCAGGTCGCCTTCGACACCCCCGACCGGGACTACCGCCCCGACCAGACCACGCTGGACCTGTTCCTGCACGAGATCGCCGAGAACCGGCTGCTGCGCGACGAGGCCCGGGTGATGGAGCGCACCGGCGACTCCGTCACGAGCCGGCCGCCCGCGCTCCGGCTCGACTGCGGCTACCTGGTGACCGCCTGGTCCCATCAGACGGCCGGGCTGCGGGCCGCCGAGGAGCACGCGCTGCTCGGCGCCGCCCTGGTCTGGCTGGCCCGCTTCCCCACCGTCCCGGACCGCTTCCTGCAGGGAACGATGGCGGCGCAGCCCTACCCGGTCCCGATGACCGTCGCGCGGACCGGGGAGGGGCGGGCGATGGGCCATTTCTGGAGCGCGCTCGGCATCGCGCCGCGGCCCGCGTTCGGGCTGACGCTGACGGTCGCCGCCGAGCCCTCCGACCAGACCACCACCACCCCGATCGTCAAGGACGTGCTGCTCAAGCCCGTCCTGAAGGCATGAGCCGCGGGCACGACCGCTTCGAGCGACAGGAGAGACGATGGCCTACGACACCATGGCCCCCGGGGTCTACGTCAAGGAGATCACCCAGGCCGGGCCGATCTCCGGGGTGAGCAGCACGGTCACGGCGTTCGTGGGGACGCCCGCGACGCTCCCGCCCGCCTCCGAGTCCGGCGTGCCGTTCCCGGTCACCACGTGGACCGCGTACGTCGCGAAGTACGGCGCCTACAAGGCGGGCCTGTCCCTGCCGTACGCGGTGAAGGGCTTCTTCGACAACGGCGGCGGCTTCGCCTACATCGTCCCGATCGCGGACCCCGCGGGGCTCGATCCCGCGCTCGGCCGCCTCACCCGCTACCCCGACGTGAGCATGGTCTGCCTGCCCGGGACGGTCACGGTGGCATCGCAGGCGAAGGTGCTCGGGCACTGCGACGCGATGGGCGACCGGTTCGCGATCCTCGACGGCGTCCAGGACCCGAACCCGGTGAACCCGCAGAGCCCGCTGCTGACGCAGCGGGCCGGCCTCGACTCCGCGAGCGGCCTCGGCGCCCTGTACTGGCCGTGGCTGGTCATCGCCGACCCCGCCGCGCCGGACGCGCGGCTCACCGTTCCGCCGTCCGGGCACGTCGCGGGCATCATGGCGCGCTGCGACGACTCCGTCGGCGTGCACCGGGCCCCGGCCAACGAGGCCGTCCGCGGCGCCCTCGACCTGGACTACCAGCTCAACGACACCGAGCACGGACAGCTCAACCACGCCGGCGTCAACGCGATCAGGCGGTTCCCCGGCGGCCCGCCGCTGGTCTGGGGCGCCCGCACCCTCACGACCAACACCAACTGGCAGTACGTGAACGTCCGGCGGCTGGTCTGCTACCTGGAGGACTCGATCAAGCAGGGCGTCCGCTGGGCGGTGTTCCAGCCGAACAACCTCGCCCTGTGGCGGGGCCTGGAACGCACGATCACCGAGTTCCTCACCCGGATCTGGCAGGCGGGGGCGCTGTTCGGGGCCACCGCCAAGGAGGCGTTCTACGTCTCGATCACCGAGGAGCTCAACCCGCCCGACGTCCGGGCCAGGGGCGAGGTGGTCATCGAGATCGGGCTGGCTCCGAGCCGTCCCGCCGAGTTCGTCGAACTGCGCATCGGCCTGTGGGACGGCGGCGCGTCCATCAGCGAGCGTTAAGGAGCAAGCAGTGCCCACCACCGGACAGCGGGTCGACCCGTACCGCAACTTCAACTTCCTGGTCGAGCTGGAAGGCATCGCCCAGGCGAGCTTCGTCGAGTGCGGCGGCCTCGGCTCCACCACCGAGGTCATCGAGAACCGGCAGGGCGGGGACAACACCACGTCCTACAAGCTGCCGGGCCGCACCAGCTACTCCGACATCTCGCTGAAGTGGGGCCTGACGGCGTCCACGGAGCTGTGGGACTGGCGGCAGCAGATCGTGATCGGCGCGATCGTCCGCAAGAACGGCTCGATCGTGGTGTTCGACCTGGACAACAGCACCGAGGTGGCCAGGTGGAACTTCGTCAACGCCTGGCCCTCCAAGTGGGAGAGCTCGGCGTTCACCGCCAAGGGCAGTGACATCTCCATCGACACGCTGGTGCTCGCGCACGAGGGGCTGACCCGGGTATGAGCGCGCTGGCCACCGAGATCGAGTTCGAGCTGCCCAAGGGCTACGTGGACGCGGACGGCACCCTGCACCGCGCCGGTGTGATGCGGCTCGCGACGGCG
Source organism: Spirillospora sp. NPDC046719 (assembly GCF_040645715.1). Classification (NCBI taxonomy): domain Bacteria; kingdom Bacillati; phylum Actinomycetota; class Actinomycetes; order Streptosporangiales; family Thermomonosporaceae; genus Spirillospora; species Spirillospora sp. NPDC046719. Next base: position 8,056 of record NZ_JBEYYT010000398.1, read on the forward strand.
GCCGACGAGATCTACCCGTTGAAGGACCCGCGGGTCCGCAACTGGCCCGCCTACCTGGTCGTGCTGCTGCTGTCGCGGGTGGTCACCCGGCTCGGCGGGCTGCCCGAGATCAACCCCGGGGTGATCGAGGGCCTGTTCTCCGAGGACCTCGCCTACCTGCAGGACCTCTACAACCGCGTCAACGGGCTGGCGCCCGGCACGGCAGCCGTCGAGTGCCCGCACTGCGGGCGGGGCCACGAGGTGGAGGTGCCGCCGCTGGGGGGATGACCGGCTACCCCCTGGACCGGGTCCATCAGGAGGTGGCCTTCCTCGCACGGCACGCGCACTGGACCCTCACCGAAGTCCTGGACCTCGACCACGCGGCCCGCCGCCGCTGGGTGACCGAGGTCCTCGACCAGATCGCCCGGGAGGCGGGATGACGACGCTCGGAGAACGGCTCCAGGAGGCCGGCCGGCACCTGGCGGCGCGCCATGTGCCGGAGTTCCCGTGGACGGCGCCGCTGGACCCGGTGCTGGCCAGGGCGGCGCGGAACGCCGCGCCGCTCGCGGGCCGGTTCGACCGCGTCGAGCGGCCGCCCGACGGGCCGGCGCATCCGCCGGGCCCACCACCGAGAGCCCGGCCGGGCACCGGTCCCGGCCTATCGGCGCCCG
>NZ_JBEYYT010000399.1:0-8671 GCF_040645715.1 Spirillospora sp. NPDC046719
CGGTCGGGGACGGTGCTGGGCAGCTCCCGCAGCCAGGACGCCACGTCGTCCGGCCACCAGCGGCCGGGCGACAGCCGGCCCAGCTCCGCGGCGACCCGCGACGGCGAGGAGGGCGCCGGGACGACGCGGGCCGGCGCGGCGCCGGAGAGGACGCCGAGCCACCAGTGCCGCGCGGTCTCGGGCATCTCCTCGGGATCGAGGACGACGTAGTAGTCGGGGAGCTGCGCCGTGCCGGAGCGCAGCGCGGCGAGGGCCTCCTCGACGGCGACCTCCAGCGGGCCGGGCGCGGACGCCCCGTCGAAGAACGCGGTCCAGGCGTCCCGGACGGCGGCGAGCGGGTCGTCGTCGTGCACCACGTAGGTGCCGCCGGCGCGGCCCACCAGCGCGGCGAACTCGGCGGGCGGGACGTCGCCGCGGACGAGGGCGCGGACGTTGTGGAGCCCGCCCAGCCCGGCGACCACGTCCCCGGCCCTCTCCCCCGCCACGACGACCACGGTGCTGCTCGATCGGCGCATGATCGGAGTCTATGATGCGGGCGTATCGGACCGGTTCAGGCCGAGGGGGACGCCCCCGAGCCCCCGTCCGGCTTCGTCGGGGATCAGAGGAGTGAGATGACCACCAGGCCGACCGAGGACGACCTTCTCGCCGTGTTCACGAGGGCGGACCTCGGCAAGGACGAGCGGCTCGACCTGATGGAGTTCACGCTCGTCCTGGAGCACCTCGGGCTGTCGTGGTCGCGCGCGGAGACGCAGGACAGGTTCGAGAGGGCCGACGCCAACCTCGACGGGTTCATCTCCTACGGCGAGTACCGGGCGATCCTCGAGGAGCAGGGCTGGGCCTGACCCCGGACGCGACGGAACGGAACGGGCCCGCCGGCGCGACCGGCGGGCCCGTTCCGTTCGCGCCGGTCAGACCCGGCGTCCGCGCAGCTCGCGGTACCTGCGGACGAGCGCGGCGGTGGACGCGTCCGGCGCGTCCGAGGGCGGCTCCTCGGAGGTGAGCGCGGGCGCGAGGTCCTGCGCCATCACCTTGCCCAGCTCGACGCCCCACTGGTCGAAGGAGTCGATGCCCCAGACCGTCCCCTCGACGAACACGATGTGCTCGTAGAGGGCGACCAGCTCGCCGAGCGTCTTCGGGGTCAGCTTCGGGACCAGGATCGTGCTGGTCGGCCGGTTGCCCGGCATCACCTTGTGCGGCACGACCGCGGCGGGCGTCCCCTCGGCGGCGATCTCGTCGGCGGTCTTGCCGAACGCCAGCGCGGACGTCTGCGCGAGCAGGTTCGCGGTGAGCAGGTCGTGCATGCCGGCCCGGTCCTCGAACGGCTCGGCGAACCCGATGAAGTCGGCCGGGACCAGCCGGGTGCCCTGGTGCAGCAGCTGGTAGAAGGCGTGCTGGCCGTTGGTGCCGGGCTCGCCCCAGAAGATCTCGCCGGTCTGCGCCACGACCGGCGCGCCGTCGGCCCGCACCGACTTGCCGTTGGACTCCATCGTCAGCTGCTGCAGGTAGGCGGGGAAGCGCGACAGCCGCTGGCTGTAGGGCAGCACGGCGCGGGTCTGCGCGCCGAAGAAGTCGGTGTACCAGACGCCGAGCAGGCCCATCAGCACCGGCATGTTCGCCTCGAACGGCGCGGTGCGGAAGTGCTCGTCGATCGACCGGAAGCCGGCCAGCATCTCCCGGAAGCCCTCGCCGCCGATCGCGATCATCAGCGACAGGCCGATCGCGCCGTCGAAGGAGTAGCGGCCGCCGACCCAGTCCCAGAAGCCGAACATGTTGTCGGTGTCGATGCCGAAGTCCGCGACCCGCTCGGCGTTGGTCGACACCGCGACGAAGTGCCGGGAGACGGCCTTGTCGTCGCCGAGGGCGTCGATCAGCCACTGCCGCGCCACCTTGGCGTTCGTCAGCGTCTCCAGCGTGCCGAACGTCTTGGAGCTGATGACGAACAGCGTCTGCTCGGCGTCGAGTCCGGCGAGCTTGCCGAGGATGTCGGCCGGGTCGATGTTGGAGACGAACCGGCAGGAGATCCCCGCGTCCACGTAGTCGTGCAGCGCCTCGTAGGCCATCGCGGGGCCGAGGTCGGAGCCGCCGATGCCGATGTTGACGACGGTGGTGATCCGCTTGCCGGTGAACCCCGTCCACTCCCCCGACCGGACCCGTTCGGCGAACCCGGACATCTTGTCCAGGACGGCGTGCACGTCGGCGGCGACGTCCTGCCCGTCGACCGTCAGCGACTCCCCCGGCGGCAGCCGCAGCGCGGTGTGCAGGACGGCGCGGTCCTCGCTGACGTTGATGTGCTCCCCGGAGAACATCGCCGCGATCCGGTCGCGCAGCCCCGCCCGCTCCGCCAGCGCCACCAGCAGCCGCAGCGTCTCGTCGGTCGCCCGGTGCTTGGAGTAGTCCAGGCAGAGGTCCCCGGCGGTCACGGTCATGCGCTCGACGCGCCCCGGGTCCTCGGCGAACAGCTCCCGCAGGTGCCGGCCCGCGAGCTCCGCCTGGTGCTCGGCCAGCGCCGTCCACTCGGGCGACTCGGTGATATCAGCCATTGCCTCTCTCATCTCCTCGGCGGGGCCGGACGGGCGCCGACGGCCCCCGGGCGCTCCGCCGTCCCCCACGGCGATCATAGGTCGGCGGCGCGCGGCGCTCGCAACGCTCTCCCCAACCGCGGAGTGTTCACACCCGGATGACCGGTTCGTCCGGCCGCGCGGATAAGGTCGGCGCCGTACGCGGCCGGACGGGTTCCGGCGGGTTCACGGGGAGGGTGCATGGGCGTCCCGCGGGACATGGCGCGGCTGTTCGAGCTGACGGCGCTGGGCGGCGACGTCTTCGTGGCGGACTCCCCGTCGGTGGGGCGGTCCCGGCTGTTCGGCGGGCAGGTCGCCGGGCAGGCGCTGCGGGCCGCCTGCCGCACCGCGGACGGGCGGCCGCCGCACTCGCTGCACGCCTATTTCATCCGTCCCGGCGTCCCCGAGGAGCCGCTGCGGTTCGAGGTGGCCCGCACCCGCGACGGGCGCTCGTTCTCCACCCGGCACGTCACCGCGAGCCAGGGCGGCAAGCCGATCCTGGAGCTGATCGCCTCGTTCCACGAGCCGGAGGACGGGTTCGACTGGCAGGCGCCCGGCCCGTCCGGGACGCCGGCCCCGGAGGACCTGCCGGAGCACTGGACGCCGCCCGGGTTCTCCCGGCACCCCGACGGTTTCGAGGTCCGCGTGGTGGACCCGCCGGACGAGGACGGGTTCCCCGTGCCGCAGCCGTTCTGGATCCGGACGGACCGGCCCGTCGGCGACGATCCCGCGCTGCACGCCTGCCTGCTGGCCTACCTGTCCGACATGGGGATGGTGAGCAGCGCCCGCGCGCCCGGCTCCCCCAAGCGGCTCGCCACCGCCGTCACCTTGGACCACGCGATGTGGTTCCACCGCCCGCCGCGCGCGGACCGGTGGCTTCTCTTCTCGGCGGGGCCGGTGACGAACCACGGCGCGCGGGGCCTCGCGCGCGGAACCCTCCACACGGCGGACGGCACGCTCGTCGCGTCCATCGCCCAGGAGGCGCTCCTGAGGCCCGCCGCCGGCTGAGCCGGCGCCGCCCCGCGCGCACGGCGCGGGGCGGGATCCGGGCCGGTCAGGCCTCGGCCGCGGCCAGCGCGGGCGCGGGGGCCGGGGAGGCCGCCGGAGCCGGCGTGGCCGCGACGGCCGCGCGGGTGCGGCGCACGCGGGCGAAGCCGTAGGCGGCGGCGGACGCGACGGCCAGGCAGACGACGCCGGCCAGCATGAGCGCGGTGCGGGGGCCGAGGGTGTCGCAGAGCGCGCCGAGCGCGGGGCCGCCCACCGCGCCGGACGCGGCGCCGACCATGCCCTGCGCGGCGATGACGCGGCCGCGCAGGTGGCCGGGGCTGTCCAGCTGGACACGGGTGGCGACGGTGGTGTCCAGGACGACGGCGCCGGCCGCGATCGGCAGCATCGCGGCGCCGAACAGCGCCAGGTTCGGCGCGAAGCCGCTGAGCAGCTGGCCCGCGGAGCAGATCGTCGCCGTGATCAGCAGCAGCTTGAGCGGGAGCCGGGTGCGGGACGCGGCGTACACGCCGCCGAGGACGGTCCCGACGGCGAAGAGCACCGACAGGGCGCCGTAGCCGCCGGCGCCGCCGTGCAGCGGCCCCTGGCTCATCGCCGCCATCGTCACCTGGTAGTTGCGGCCGAGGCTGCCGAGCGCGAAGGCCAGCCCGAACATGATCAGCAGGCGGGGGTTGCCGAGGACGTACCGGAACCCGGCGACGATGCCGCGCTCGCCCGGCTCGGCGGGCGGCAGCACGTGCAGCTCCCTGGTGCGCATCAGCCCGATGGCGACCAGCACGCCGAGGAAGCTCACCGCGTTGGCCGCGAACGCGCCGGGCACGCCCGCCAGCGGGATGATCACGCCGGCGAGGCTCATGCCGAGGATCCGGCCGCCGGAGCTCAGCACCGAGCCGAGCGCCAGGCCGTTGGACAGGTCCTCCGGGCCGACGACCTCGGCGCCGAACCGGCCGAGCGCGGGCGAGGTCATCGCGGTGACCATGCCCGACGCCAGCGAGATCGCGTACAGGCCGCCGGTGCCGGACGGGTCGCCGGCGGCGATCACCGCGAGCACCGTGGACAGCGCCGCCTGGGCGATCTGCCCGGCCGCCACGACGTACCGGGCGGGGAGCCGGTCGGCGATCACGCCGCCCCACGGGCCGAGCAGCATGGTCGGCAGGGCCTGCAGGACCAGGCCCAGCCCGACGCTGGTGGCCGAGTGGGTGATGGACAGGATGAGCCAGTTCATCGCCAGGACCTGCATCCACGTCCCGGTGATCGAGACGAAGTCCGCGGTGGCCCAGAGCCGGTAGTTGTGATGGCGCATCGAGCGCAGCATCACCGGGATCGCCAAGGTCCTCTCCCCTTCAAAGGCACTGTCAAAGGGGGTTAAACGCCACCGCTTCGATGGAACGTTCCGGTCAAGGGAAGTGCGTGAGCCATGTCACGTTTGACCAGGTCAGGCTTGGGGAGCGGCGAACCGGCCCGGAGCCCCCGCCCCGCCGGGGATCCCGCCCGCCGCGGCCGCCCGCCGCCGTGTTTCCTGGGAGGGCGCACGGGCACGTCCCCGATGAACAGGCGGACACCCAGGGAGCATCCGGACATGACGACGATCGCCACCACCAATCCCGCGACCGGGGACGTGGAGAAGACCTTCGACGAGCTGACCGAGGAGGAGATCGACCGGCGCATCGGGCGGGCCGCCGAGACGTTCGCCGCGTACCGCACGACCGGCCTCGGGCGCCGCGCGGAGTGGATGAACGCCGCCGGCGGGATCCTGGACGACGAGGCCGAGCAGATCGGCGCGATGCTCACCACCGAGATGGGCAAGACGCTCAAGGCCGCGATCGCCGAGGCGCGCAAGTGCGCGAAGGCGTGCCGCTACTACGCCGCGCACGCCGCGGAGTTCCTCGCCGACCGGCCCGCCGACCCCGAGGCGGTCGGGGCCCGGGACGCCTACGTCCGCTACCAGCCGCTCGGGCCCGTGCTGGCGGTGATGCCGTGGAACTTCCCGCTCTGGCAGGTGATCCGCTTCGCCGCGCCGGGGCTGATGGCGGGCAACGTGGGCCTGCTGAAGCACTCCTCGAACGTCCCGCAGACGGCGCTGTTCCTGGAGGACCTGTTCCGCCGCGCGGGGTTCCCCGAGGGCGCGTTCCAGACCCTGCTGATCGGGTCGGCGAAGGTCGAGCGGGTGCTGCGCGACCCGCGGGTCAAGGCGGCCACGCTGACGGGCAGCGAACCGGCGGGGCGGTCGGTCGCCGCGATCGCCGGGGACGAGATCAAGCCGACGGTGCTGGAGCTCGGCGGCAGCGACCCGTTCGTCGTGATGCCGTCGGCCGACCTCGCGGCGGCCGCGGAGGCGGCGGCCACGTCCCGCTGCCTGAACAACGGGCAGAGCTGCATCTCCGCCAAGCGGTTCATCGTCGACCGCGGCTGCGCCGACGAGTTCGAGCGGCTGTTCGTGGCGAACATGCGGGCGCTGAAGGTCGGCGACCCCATGGACGAGGACACCGACGTCGGCCCGCTGGTCAGCGAGCAGGGCCGCGCCGACGTCGAGGAGCTGGTCGCCGACGCGGTGGGCAAGGGCGCGACCGTGCTGTGCGGGGGCGAGCGCCCGGACCGTCCCGGCTGGTACTACCCGCCGACGGTGATCGGCGACGTGACGCGGGACATGCGGATGTTCCACGAGGAGGTCTTCGGGCCGGTGGCGTCGCTGTTCCGGGTCGACGGCGCGGAGGAGGCCGTCGAGCTGGCGAACGCCACCGGGTTCGGCCTCGGGTCCAACGCGTGGACGCGGGACGCGGGCGAGCGGGAGCTGTTCGTCCGCGAGCTGGACGCGGGCCAGGTCTTCGTCAACGGGATGACCACGTCCTACCCCGAGCTGCCGTTCGGCGGCGTGAAGCGGTCCGGGTACGGGCGCGAGCTGTCCGCCCAGGGCATGCACGCGTTCTGCAACGTCAAGACCGTGTGGGCGGCCTGATCGGCGGCGGCGCCGGATCGTCGGCGGCCTTGATCGCCAAGGGCTAGGCTGGCCGCGGAGGTGGCGCTGTGACACGGATCGAGCAGGGTGCGGTCGTGGTCCGGGGGGACGAGGCCGAGACGATCGGGGACGTGCCCGCGGCGGTGCGGCTGCTCGCCGACTCCAGCAGCACCGGCGGCGCGCTCAGCACCCAGCGGGTGACGCTGGCGGCCGGCGGGAACGGGGCGACCCCGCACTACCACGCCGGGTCCACGGAGCTGTTCTACATGCTGGGCGGCACCGCGCAGATCCTCGCCGGGGAGCAGGTGCTGGAGGCCGGCGAGGGCGACCTCGTCGTGGTGCCGCCGAGGATGGCGCACGCGTTCGCCGCCAAGCCCGGCAGCACCGCCGACCTGCTGATCGTCATCACGCCGGGCGTCGAGCGCTTCGACTACTTCAGGCTGCTCGGCCGGCTCGGGAAGGGCGAGGCGACGCTGGACGAGCTGCTGGAGTCGCAAGAGCGGTTCGACAACCACTTCCTCGACAGCCCCGAATGGACCGAGGCCCGGTCCTGACCTAGGGGACGACCCGGAACGTCGTGCGGGCGGGAGCGCCCCCGGCGCCGGCGGAGAAGGTGTGCGTGCCCAGGGGCAGCGGGCCCGCCACGAACTCGTGGGCCTGGTTCACCGCGTAGTTGAAGGTGCCCATGTGGTCGACGACCGGGCCGGGGCGCTCGCCGTAGCCGTCGAGGCTCACCTGGATGCGCTCCCCCGGGCGCCAGCCCGTCCCGTGCACGACGAAGACCGTCGCGCCGTCGCCCTGCGGCTGGTTGACGACGATCCGCGGGCCCCCGGTGGGGCGGTCGCCGGCGCCGCCCAGCGGGGCCGGCGGTTCCGCCGCCCTCCCGGCGGGCGGCCGTCCCGCGTCCGGGGGCGTCCCGGTGGAGTCGCCGCCCGACCAGAAGGTCCTGGCCAGCAGCGCGCCGACGCCGATCAGCACGACCGCGGCCACCGAGGCGATCGTGTTGCGGGGCTCGCGGAAGAACGTCCGCGCCGCCGAGGCCGACGACCGGCCGTCCCGCGCGCCTCCGATCACCACCGGCGGACGCTCCCGCACCGCCACGGGGTCCTCGGGCCGCGGACCGAGACCCTCCGGCCCCGGTTCGGCGAGCGGGAGCCGCGGCCCCGCCGCGTAGTCCCTGACCAGGCCCAGCGCCGTGCCGGACAGGCCCGGCTCGTCGCGGCCGTGGCGCAGGTACTCCGCCACCGACGCCAGCACGTCGCCGGGCGACGGCCGCCGTCCGGGGTCGCGGGCCAGGCAGCCGCGTACCAGCGTCTCCAGCTCCACGGCGAGCCCGGACAGGTCCGGCGGCAGGGTGGCGAGCTGCGCCATCAGCTCCAGCGCGCCCTCGCCCCGGTAGGGGCCGTGCCCGGTCGCCGCGTAGAGCAGGGTCGCGCCCAGCGCGTAGACGTCGCTCGCGGCCGTCACGACCCGCGACCCCTGCGCCTGCTCGGGCGCCATGAACGCGGGGGTGCCGACCGCGACGCGGCTGAGCGTCATCCGGGCCCGCTCCCGCGCGTGCGCCAGGCCGAAGTCGATCACCCGCGGCCCGTCCGCGCACACCAGCACGTTGGACGGCTTGAGATCGCGGTGGACGAGGCCCGCCGCGTGGATCGACTCGAGCGCCTCCGCGCATCCGCCCGCCAGCCACCGCACCGCCGGGACGGGCAGCGGCCCCGCCTCCTCGACCAGCAGCTCCAGCGAGGGCGCCGGGACGTAGGCCGTCGCGAGCCAGGGCACCGCGGCGTCGGGGTCGGCGTTCACGACCGAGGCGGTGTAGATCCCGCTGACCCGCCGGGCCGCCGCGGCCTCGTGCGCGAAGCGGGCGCGGAAGTCGGTCTCGCGGGCCAGCTCGGCCCGGATCGTCTTGACCGCGACGAGCCGTCCCGCCGCGGAGCGGCCCAGGTAGACGCGGCCCATGGAGCCCGACCCGAGCCTGCCGAGGAGCACGTACGGCCCCGTGGCGGCGGGGTCGCCCGCCTCCAGGGGGCCGAGCGGCGCGTCGCGCCTGACCATGTCGCCTCCCGCGGCCGCCTGCCTCACATGGTGCACAACGCGGGACGCCGATGGCCGCCGCGGGCGCGAAGCGTCCGATGGCGGCCAAGGGCCCGGG
>NZ_JBEYYT010000400.1:0-8649 GCF_040645715.1 Spirillospora sp. NPDC046719
GGAGGACGAGGGCGCGGCGGTGGCGGCGTCCATCGGGGACGCCGCCCGCTTCGTCCGGCACGACGTGACGTCCGCCGGCGACTGGGAGCGCGTCGCGGGCGTCGCGGAGGAGGCGTTCGGCGGCGTGGACGTGCTGGTCAACAACGCCGCGGTCTGGCGCACCGCCCCGGTCGCCGAGGAGACCCGCGCGAACTTCGAGGAGATCCTGCGGATCAACCTCGTCGGGCCGTTCCTCGGCATCCGGGCGGTGGTGCCCGCGATGCGCGCGCGGGGCGGCGGGTCGATCGTGAACATCTCGTCCACGGCCGGGCTGCGCGGCATCCGCGGCCACTCCGCCTACGGCGCGAGCAAGTCGGGGCTGCGCGGCCTGACCCGTTCCGCCGCGCTCGACCTCGCCGCCGACGGGATCCGCGTCAACTCCGTCCATCCCGGCGTCATCGACACCCCGATGATCGCGAGCATCGGCGTGGAGCGCGGCGCGGGCAAGGCGCCGCGGGTGCCGCTCGGCCGCGCCGGGGTCCCCGAGGACGTCGCGGGCCTCGTCCTCTTTCTGGCCTCGGACGCGTCCGCCTACATCACCGGTGCCGAGCTACCGGTCGACGGCGGCCTGACCACGGGCTGACCCCGCCCGGTCCGTCAGCGGGCGAGGAGGCGGTGGCGTAGGCGGGACTCGGTGCGGGCGTCGAGGCCGAGTCCGCTGCGCAGGTAGCGGTCGAGCGTGCCATACGAGCGCCGCACCTGGTCGAGCGCCGCGTCCAGGTAGTCGGCGCGGACCTCCTGGATCGGGATGAGCAGGTCCGGGTCCTGCATGTACCCGGCGGCCTTCAGTTGCGCCCGCGTGGCGGCGTCGGCGTCCTGCCGGTACCGGTTCGACAGGAGGTAGTCGTTCCGGGCGGTCTTCTCCGGGACGCCGAGCGCGCGCAGCAGCAGGTAGCTCATCCAGCCGGTGCGGTCCTTGCCGCTGGTGCAGTGGAAGGCCAGCGGCGTCCGCGACGGGTCGGCGAGGTCGCGCAGCGTCCGGCCGAACGCGGCCCGGGAACCGGCGTCGCCGACGAAGGTCCGGTAGAGCACGCGCATGGTCTCGGCGCCGCGCCCGCCGCCGAGGACGGCCTCCTGCCTCACCGGGTCCTTCGACCCGATGGCCGCGTTCACGGCCGCGTACATGCCCCCGTCGGAGATCGGGCGCGCCGTCACGGCCAGGCCGGGCGGCAGCCGGTCCGCGCCGTCGCCCGCGACCTCGGCCGGCGTGCGGAAGTCGACGACCTCCCGGACGCCGAGCGCGGCCAGCGCGGCGAGGTCGGCGTCCGTCGTGCGGTTCAGCGCGTCCGTCCGGAACACCAGGCCCGGCCGGACGCGCGCGTGCGAGACCGTCCGGTATCCGCCGAGGTCGCGGAAGTTGACGGTGCCCTGCAGCGCGTCCTGCGGCGATGCGACCGCGCCGGCCGCCGCGGTTGGGACGGGTGCCGCGGCCGGGACGGGTGCCGCCGCGACCGCGACGGGGGAGACGAGCAGGCCGCCGGCGATGAGCGCGACGGCGCCCGCGCCACGAATCGAAGGCATGGGGGGTCCTCCTGGAAGGGTGGTGAGAGGTGGCTCACACCGTAGGAACCCCTGCCGGGCGCGCCCGCGCGCCTTCCCGATCAGCGGGAGACCACCGCCGGTCAGCGGCCGCGGCGGTGGGGCCCGGCGGTGAAGAGGGCGCGCCACACCTCGCGGGCGGTCGTCAGCAGCGGCGGGACGACGCGGCGCGCGTCCATCCGGGACGGCGGCCCGCAGACGGAGATCGCGGCGACCGCGCGCCCGGTCGCGTCGCGGAGCGGCGCGGCGACGCACGACACGCCCTGGTGCGCCTCCTCGCGGTCGAACGCGACGCCGTGGTCGCGGATGTAGGCCAGCTCGCGGCGGAGCGCGCCGGGGTCGGTGATCGTGAACCTGGTGCGGGCGGGCAGCCCGGCGGCGAGCGTCTCGGCCAGCTCGTCCTCGCCGGCGAACGCCAGCAGGGCCTTGCCGGCGCCGGTGCAGTAGGCGGGCTGCCGGCCGCCGAGCCGGGAGGGCACCCGCCCCTCCGGCACGTCGCCGATCTTCTCCAGGTAGACGATCTCGGGGCCGTCCAGCACGGCGAGGTGCACGAGCGCGCCGGTCGCCTCGTGCAGGCGGCGCAGGTGGGGGAGGGACGTCTCGCGCAGCCGGTTCTGGTGCACGGCGAGCGCGCCGAGTTCGAGCAGGCCGAGGCCGAGCCGGTAGCGCGACCCGGTCCGTTCCAGGGCGCGCAGCCGGACGAGCTGGTCGAGGATGCGGTGCACCGAGGAGCGGGGCAGCCCGGTGCGCCGGACCACCTCGCTCATCGACAGCTCGGGGCTCGTGCTGGTGAAGCAGTACAGGATGCGGGCCGCGCGGGCCAGCATCGAGGACTCCAGGGGCGGCGCGGACGCCGCGGCGGGTGCCGGCATGGGCTGTTCCTCCCGGCTTGTCTCCCGCTCAGCGGGAAGTTGGTATTTCTAATTGGAACACCATGCCTAGCGTGCACGCAACTCCCGGGTGAGCCGGATCACCTTGACCGGCCGCCGGGGGGACGGATGTCCGAGCAAGGAGCGAGCATGAGCGAGCAGGTTCTGGAGGCGGTGCGCGACCTCGTGCCCGCGATCGCGGCACGGGCCGGCGAGGCCGAGGAGGCGCGCCGGGTCCCGGAGTCCACGATCAAGGAGCTGGCCGGGACGGGGTTCTTCCGGCTGCTGCAGCCGAAGGCGTTCGGCGGCCACGAGGCGGACCCGGTGACGTTCTACACCGCGGTCCGCGAGATCTCCGCGGCCTGCGGGTCCACCGGCTGGGTCGCCTCGGTCGTCGGGGTGCACCCCTGGCAGCTCGGGCTGTTCCCCGTCCGGGCGCAGGAGGACGTGTGGGGCGCCGACCCGAACACGCGGATCTCCTCGTCCTACGCGCCGACCGGGAAGATCACGCCGGTGGACGGCGGGTTCCGGGTCAGCGGCCGGTGGAGCTTCTCCTCCGGGTGCGACCACGCCGACTGGGTGTTCCTCGGCGGGCTCGTCCCCGGACCCGACGGCAACCCCGTCGACATGCGGACGTTCCTGCTGCCGCGCGCCGACTACCGGATCGACGACGTCTGGCGCACCATCGGGCTGCGCGGCACCGGCAGCAACGACATCGTCGTCGAGGACGCGTTCGTCCCCGAGCACCGGACGCTGAGCTTCACCGACACCTCCGCGTGCGACTGCCCCGGCCACGAGGTCAACAAGGCGCCGCTCTACCGGCTGCCGTTCGCCGCGGTGTTCTCCACGACGATCAGCATGCCGATCGCGGGCATCGCGCAGGGCGCCCTGGACGCCTACCTGAAGGCGACGCGCGAGCGCATCCGCGTCTCCTACGGCGGCCAGAAGGTGGCCGAGGACCCGCACGCGCAGGTCCGCATCGCGACCGCCGCCGGGGAGATCGACGCCGCGTGGACGCTGATGGAGCGCAACATCCGGGAGCTGACGGCGGCGGCCGAGGCGGGCCGGGAGTTCTCGCTGAAGCTGCGGCTGCGCACCCGCCGCGACCAGGTCATGGCGACCGCCCGCGCGATCCGGGCCGTCGACCTGCTGTTCGAGAACGCGGGCGGCCACGCGCTCAAGGAGGGCCACCCGGTGCAGCGCGGCTGGCGCGACGCGCACGCCGGGCGCGTCCACGCCGTCAACGACCCGGAGCGGGCGCTGACCCTGTACGGGCAGGGCGCGCTGGGCTTCGAGGTGACGGACACGATGATATGAGCGGTCCCGATTCGGGAGCCGGGTTCCGGGACGTGCTCGGCCGCTTCGCGTCCGGCGTCACCGTCGTCACGTCGGTGGACGGCGACGGGATCCCGGCCGGCCTCGCCTGCCAGTCGTTCGCGTCGCTGTCGCTCGACCCGCCGCTGGTCATGTTCTGCGTGGCCCGCACGTCCACGAGCTGGCCGCGGATCGCCGCGACCGGCCGCTTCGCCGTCAACGTCCTCGCCGAGGACCAGCGGGAGGTGTGCCGGGCGTTCGCGGTGAGCGGCTCCGACAAGTTCGCCGGCGTCGGCTGGACGGCCTCGCCGCACGGCACCGCGCACCTTGACGGGGCGCTCGCGGCGATCGACTGTGCGATCGAGGACGTCCACGAGGCCGGCGACCACCTCATCGTGGTGGGCGCCGTCCGCGAGCTGCACGACCGGCGCGACCGCGGCCCGCTGCTGTACTTCCGCGGCGACTACGCCGCCGGCGCCTTCCACTAGCCGGAGAAGGAACATGGAACGAGAACACGAGTACGACGTCGTGGTGGTCGGCTCCGGCGCGGGCGGCCTCACCGCCGCGATCACCGCCCGGGCGCACGGCCTGACCGCGCTCGTCGTGGAGAAGACCGACCGGTACGGCGGGTCGACGGCCCTGTCCGGCGGCGCGGTCTGGATCCCGAACAACCTCTACCTGGAGGAGGCCGGGCAGCGCGACACGCTGGAGAACGCCCGCGCGTACATGGACGCGACGGTCGGCGACCGCGTCCCCGGCGAGCGCAAGCACGCCTACCTGACGCGCGGCCCGGAGATGCTGCGCTTCCTGCACGACCGGACGCGCTGGGTGCGGTTCGCGTACACGCCGGGCTACTCCGACTACTACCCGGAGGCGCCGGGAGGGAAGCCGGAGGGCAGGTCCGTCGAGCCGTGCATCGTCGACGGCCGCAAGCTCGGCCCCGAGTTCGCGAAGATGCGCCGCGCCGGGCTCCCCACCTACGGGCTGACGATGACCTCCGCCGACTTCGGCAAGATCAACATGGTCACCCGGACGTGGAAGGGCAAGCGGGCGTCGGCGCGCGTCGGCCTCCGCGCGGTCGGCGCCCTGCTGACCGGACGCCGCCTGCTGTCGCTCGGCGAGGCGCTGGTCGCGCGGCTGCGGCTCGCCCTCGCCGAGGCGGGCGGCGAGCTGTGGCTGTCCAGCCCGTTCCAGGACCTCGTGGTCGAGGACGGCCGGGTCGCGGGCGTCACGGTCCGCCGCGGCGGCCGGGACGTGACGGTCCGCGCGCGGCGCGGCGTCGTCCTCGCGGCGGGCGGGTTCTCCCACGACCAGGCGCTGCGCGAGCAGTACCTCCCGTCCCCGACGAGCACGGAGTGGACGCACGCCGCCGAAGGCCAGACCGGCGACGCGCTCCGCGCCGGGCTGCGGCTCGGCGCCGCCGTCGACCTGATGGACAAGGTGTGGGGCGCGCCGTCCGTCCCGACCCCGGACGGCCGGCTGTTCTTCCTGGTCGCCGACCGCGCCATCCCGTCCATGGTGATCGTGGACGGGAACGGCGAGCGGTACGCCCGCGAGTCGCTGCCGTACCACGAGTTCGTCGACCGGATGTACGCGCACGGCGCGCCCGCGATGGACTCCTGGATGATCGTCGACGCGCGCGCCAAGGCCCGCTACGTGTTCGTCGGGCTGTTCCCCGGCCAGCCGTTCCCGAAGAAGTGGCGGGAGAGCGGCTTCCTCAGGACGGGGAGCACGCCCGCCGAGCTCGCCGCCGCGATCGGCGTCCCGGCCGGGCGGCTCGAAGCGACCTTCGAGCGGTTCAACGGGTTCGCGCGCGCCGGCAAGGACGCCGACTTCGGGCGCGGCGACAGCGCCTACGACAACTACTACGGCGACCCGACGCTGCCGAACCCGAACCTCGCGCCGCTGGAGAAGGGCCCGTTCTACGCGGTCCCGGTCGTCCCCGGCGACATCGGCACCAAGGGCGGGTTCGTCACCGACGCCGACGCCCGCGTGCTGCGCGCGGACGGGTCCGCCATCGAGGGCCTGTACGCCACCGGGAACTGCTCGTCGGCGGTGACCGGCGAGACCTATCCCGGCCCCGGCGCCACCATCGGCCCCGCCATGACCTTCGGCTACGCCGCCGCCACCCACATCGCCCAGCAAGCAGCCACCGTCGAGGCCGCCGGCGACGAGCCGGCCGCGCAAGGAGGCACGTCATGAACCACCGCGTCATCGAGGCCGCCCCGCCCCCGGAGCGGTTCGCCCGGGGCTGGCACTGCCTCGGCCTGGCCGACGCGTTCCGCGACGGCAAGCCGCACGCCGTCGAGGCGTTCGGCACCAAGCTCGTCGTCTTCGAGGGCGAGAACGGCAGGCTGAACGTCCTCAACGGCTACTGCCCCCACATGGGCGGCGACCTGACCCAGGGCACCGTCAAGGGCGACGCGATCGCCTGCCCGTTCCACGACTGGCGCTGGGGCGGCGACGGCAAGTGCGCCGGCATCCCCTACGCCAAGCGGGCGCCGCGCGGCGCCCGCACCCGCGCCTGGCCGGTGCTGGAGGAGAACAAGCAGCTGTTCGTCTGGAACGACCCGCAGGGCAACCCGCCGCCGCCCGAGGTGACGATCCCGCGGATCGAGGGCGCGTTCAGCGACGAGTGGAGCGACTGGTCCTGGAACTCGCTGCGGGTGGAGGGCTCGCACTGCCGCGAGATCGTCGACAACGTCGTGGACATGGCGCACTTCTTCTACATCCACTACGCGCTGCCGACCTACTTCAAGAACGTCTTCGAGGGCCACGTCGCCGCCCAGTACTTCGACGGGACGTCCCGCGACGACGCCTACCTCGGGTTCGTGCCGGGCCCGCCGCAGAAGATCGACCAGAAGTCCGAGGCCGCCTACTACGGCCCGTCCTACATGATCGACTACCTGTGGAACAGGGCGGAGGACATGACGGTCGAGACCGTCCTGATCAACTGTCACTACCCGATCAGCCCGACCTCCTTCATGCTCCAGTGGGGCGTGATCGTGAAGAAGTTCCCCGGCATGTCCGCCGAGGAGGCCGACGCGACGGCCGCGCAGGTCGCCGAGGGCGTCGGCCTCGGCTTCATGCAGGACGTCGAGATCTGGAAGAACAAGACGGCCATCGACAACCCGCTGCTGTGCGACCAGGACGGCCCCGTCTACCAGCTGCGCCGCTGGTACAAGCAGTTCTACGTGGACGTCGAGGACGTCACGCCGGAGATGACCGACCGGTTCGAGTTCGAGATCGACACCTCCCGCGCCGTCGAGACGTGGCGCGAGGAGGTCGCCGAGAACGTGGCGAACGGCGTGCTGTTCTCGACGATCCCCGAGTCGATGCGGAGCTAGCGGTGCAGCCGGTCGAGTGCCGGGCGTGCGGGGCCCGCGTCCTGGTCGAGAAGAAGAGCCCGCCGCACACCAGCGTGCAGTGGACCGCCGCGGCGGGCGCCGCCTGCGGGGAGATCGCCCCGCGGGTGGCGGCCGGGGAGCCGGGCGCCCGCATCCGGCACTGCGAGGCGTTGCGCGCGTCCATCGAGTGGGCGGTCGCCGAGGGCCTGGTGCGGATCGAGAACCCGGAGTGAGGGCGGGGCGCGTCCGGTTCGCCGGGCGCGCCCCGCCCCGGCTCGCGCCCTTTCCGGGGACCGCGCTCGGGGTTACGTTGTGAGGTACCTCACTCACGGACCGGAGGTCAGGCGCGTGAAGACCAGGGCAGCAGTACTCGCGGGACCCGGCAAGCCGTTCGAGATCACCGAGCTCGACCTGGACGGCCCCAAGGACGGCGAGGTCCTCATCCGCTACGTCGCGGCCGGCCTGTGCCACTCCGACCTGCACCTCACCGACGGGGACCTGGTGCCGCGGTTCCCGATCGTCGGCGGGCACGAGGGCGCCGGCGTCATCGAGGAGGTCGGCACCGGCGTCACCAAGGTCGCGCCGGGCGACCACGTGGTGTGCAGCTTCATCCCCAACTGCGGGACGTGCCGGTACTGCTCGACGGGGCGGCAGAGCATCTGCGACATGGGCGCCACCATCCTGAACGGCGACCTGCCCGACGGCACGTTCCGCTTCCACGGCGGCGGTGAGGACTACGGCGCCATGTGCATGATCGGCACGTTCAGCCAGTACGCGACGATCTCGCAGCACTCGGTGGTGAAGGTCGACGAGTGGCTGCCGCTGGAGACGGCGGTGCTGGTCGGCTGCGGCGTCCCGACCGGCTGGGGGAGCGCGGTGTACGCGGGCGGCGTCCGGCCCGGCGACACCGTCGTGGTGTTCGGCATCGGCGGCATCGGCATCAACGCCGTCCAGGGCGCCCGGCACGCGGGCGCGGCGAACATCGTGGCGGTCGACCCCGTCGCGTTCAAGCGGGACAAGGCCGTCGAGCTCGGCGCCACCCACGCGTTCGGCGACGCGGACGAGGCGCTCGCCAAGGTGATGGAGCTGACCTGGGGGCAGGGCGCCGACCAGGCGCTGGTGACCGTCGGCGTGGTGGACGAGGTGGTCGTCGGCGCCGCGTTCAACGTCCTCGGCAAGGGCGGCACGCTCGTGGTGACGGGGCTCGCCCATCCGGAGAAGCTGACGATCCACGTGTCCGGCGCGGTGCTCACGCTCTTCGAGAAGACGATCAAGGGCACGCTGTTCGGGTCGGCGAACCCGCAGTACGACATCCCGCGCCTGCTGCGCCTCTACGACCAGGGCAAGCTCGACCTGGACGCGCTCGTGACGAAGCGGTACACGCTCGACCAGGTCAACGAGGGCTACCAGGACCTGCGCGACGGCAAGAACATCCGGGGCGTCATCGTGCACGAGCACTGACGCGCCGGCCCCGCCCGTCCGCCCACCGCCCCGCGGCACCGGCCGCGGGGCGGTCGCGTGGCCGCCGGGGCGCGCCCCGC
>NZ_JBEYYT010000401.1:0-8619 GCF_040645715.1 Spirillospora sp. NPDC046719
GCCGCGCTCCAGCGCATCGCGTGGACGCGGGTCCAGGCGGCATCGGACGCGGCGCCGCTCGCGGCCGGCGACGTCCTGGACCTCACCGGCGTCCCGGCGGGGCCGCCCGCCGAGGCGGCTCGCGACCTGGTCGTCCGTGCGATGCGGCGCATCGCCGAGGATCCGCCGAAGGTCGTCCTCACCGCCGGAGGGCCGGCGGGCGCCGCCGTGGCGGGTCTGGTCCGCACGGCCCGGTTCGAAGTCCCGGACCCGATCACGCTGGTGGAGGCCGACGACCCGGGCGCCGCGCGGGCGCTGCTGCCCGCGGCGGTCGCCTCGGGGGAGCCGGAACTCGCGGTCCGCGAGGGCGGCCTGTACGCGCCCCGCCTGGCCCGTGCGCGCGCCACCGGGGAGCCGCCCCGGCTCGACCCGGACGGCACCGTGCTGATCACGGGCGGCACGGGAACGCTGGGCGGGCTGGTGGCCCGCCATCTGGTGGCCTCCCACGCCGTCCGCCACCTGGTGCTGGCCGGATGGCGGGGCCCGGCGGCCCCGGGCGCCGGTGAACTGGCGGACGACCTGCGCGCGGCGGGCGCCTCCGTGCGCATCGTCGCCGCCGACGTCTCCGACCGGGACGCGCTGGCGGGCGTCCTCGCGGAGATACCGGCCGAACACCCGCTGACCGCCGTCGTCCACGCGGCGGGCGCGCTGGCCGACGGGGTGCTCGCGTCGCTGAGCCCGAAGCAGGTGGAGGCGGTTTTCCGCCCGAAGGCGGACGCCGCCTGGCACCTGCACGAGCTGACCCGCGACCTGGACCTCGCGGCGTTCGTGCTGTTCTCCTCCGGTGCGGGGATCTTCGGCAACGCCGGGCAGGGCAACTACGCGGCGGCCAACGGGTTCCTGGACGGGCTGGCCCGGCTCCGGCGCGCCGAAGGGCTGCCCGCCCTCTCCCTGGCCTGGGGTCTCTGGGAGCAGGCCAGCGGGCTGACCGGCCGCCTCGGCGAGGAGGGCCGCGACCGGCTGGCCCGTGGCCTGCAACTGGCGCTGCCGACCGACGAGGCGCTCTCGCTCCTGGACCTGGCGCTGCGCGTGGACGGCGAGGCGGTGCTCGTCCCCACTCGCCTCGACCATGCGGCCCTGCGCGGCCGGGCCGGCGAGGGCACGCTCCCGGCGCTGCTGCGCGGCCTGGTGCGGACCGCTCCGCGCCGGACCGCCACCGCGACCACGACCGACGACGCGGCGGAGCCGGCCCGCGAGCCCTTGGCCGAGCGGCTGGCCCGGCTGCCGGAGCCCGACCAGCGGCGCGAACTGGTCGGGATCGTCCGCGCCGCCGCCGAGGACGTGCTCGGCCTGCCCGCCGGCGAGACCCTGCGTGCGGACCAGGCGTTCAAGGACGCCGGATTCGACTCGCTCACGGCCGTGCGGATGCGCAACCGCCTCGCCGAGGCGACCGGCGTGCGGCTCGCGGCCACCGCGGTGTTCGACCACCCCAACCCGGCCGCGCTCGCCGAGCACCTGCGCGCCGAACTCGGCGTCGCACCGCGCGAGGAGGTCCCGCCCGCGCTGGCGGAGCTGGAACGGCTGGAACGCGCGCTCGGCGAGCCGCCCGAGGACGGCGCGCTCCGGGACCGGATCGTCGCGCGGCTCGACGCGCTGACCGCCCGCCTGGCCGGGCCCGCCGAGCCCGGCGCCGACCTGGAGGCGGCGACCGACGACCAGCTCTTCGCGCTCATCGACCATGAACTCGGACAGGGCTGAGGAAAGGCACATGGCGAACGACGAGAAGCTGCGCGAGTACCTGCGCCGGACCCTCGCCGACCTGCAGCGGACCCGCCGGCGGTTGCACGACGCCGAGGCGCGCCGCACCGAGCCGATCGCGATCGTGGGCATGGCCTGCCGCCTGCCGGGCGGGATCGCCTCGCCGGAGGACCTGTGGCGGCTGGTCGCCGGAGGTCGCGACGCGATCGGCCCGTTCCCCCGCGACCGCGGCTGGAACCCGGACGACCTCTACGACCCCGACCCCGACCGCACCGGGCGGACCTACGCGAAGGAGGGCGGCTTCCTCGCCGAGCCCGGCGGGTTCGACGCCGCGCTCTTCGGGATCTCGCCGCGCGAGGCCCTCGCCATCGACCCGCAGCAGCGGCTGCTGCTGGAGGTGTCATGGGAGGCCCTCGAGCGCGCGGGCATCGACCCGACCTCCTTGCGCGGCACGCCCGCCGGGGTCTTCACCGGACTGATGTTCCACGACTACCGGGACAACCTCGGCGCCCTCCCGGAGGGACTCGAAGGCTACTTCGGCATCGGCAACTCCGGCAGCGTCGCCTCCGGCCGCGTGTCCTACACCTTCGGTCTGGAAGGGCCGGCGGTGACGGTCGACACGGCGTGCTCGTCGTCGCTGGTGGCGTTGCATCTGGCGGCGCAGTCGCTGCGGTCGGGGGAGTCCTCGCTCGCCCTGGCCGGGGGAGTGGCCGTGATGGCGACCCCCGAGGTGTTCATCGACTTCTCGCGGCAGCGCGGCCTGGCCCCGGACGGTCGCTGCAAGGCGTACGCGGACACCGCCGACGGGACGGGCCTCTCCGAGGGCGTCGGCGTGCTCGTCCTGGAGCGGTTGTCGGATGCGCGCCGCAATGGTCATGAGGTGCTGGCGGTGGTGCGCGGTTCGGCGGTGAACCAGGACGGTGCGTCCAACGGCCTCACCGCGCCGAACGGGCCTTCGCAGGAGCGGGTGATCGGGCAGGCGCTGGCCAACGCGGGTCTGAGCGCCGCCGATGTCGATGCCGTCGAAGGTCATGGGACCGGGACGCGGCTGGGCGATCCGATCGAGGCGCGGGCGCTGCTGGCGACCTACGGCCGAGACCGTCCCGCCGACCGGCCGTTGTGGCTGGGGTCGTTGAAGTCGAACATCGGGCACACCCAGGCGGCGGCGGGCGTGGCGGGCGTCATCAAGATGGTCCAAGCGCTGCGCCACGGCCTACTGCCCGAGTCGCTGCACGTGGACGCGCCGAGCACGCAGGTCGACTGGGAGACCGGTGCCGTCCGCGTGCTGACCGAGGCGCGCGCGTGGCCCGAAGTGGACCGGCCGCGCCGGGCCGGGGTGTCGTCGTTCGGGGTCAGCGGCACCAACGCCCACGTGATCCTCGAACAGGCCGCCGAAGAGCCCCGGCCGGAAGCGGGGGACGGCACGGCACCCGGCGCGGTCCCGTGGCTCCTCTCGTCCCGGACGGCGGAGGGCCTGCGCGCGCAGGCGGAGCGGCTCGCATCGTTCCTGCGCGAGCACGGCGACCTCGCCCCGGCGGAGATCGGGCACGCCTTGGCCACCGGGCGGGCGACGCTGGAGCACCGGGCGGTCGTGGTGGCGGCCGACCGCGCCGAGGCGATCGCGGCCCTGGCCGAAGTCGAATCCGCCGGCCCGGCGGAGGTCGACGGCAAGACCGTCTTCGTCTTCCCCGGGCAAGGCGCGCAGTGGACGGCGATGGGCGTGGCGCTGGCCGGCCAGTCCGAGGTGTTCGCCGCCGCTCTGGCGGAGGTCGAGGCGGCGTTGAAGCCGTACGTGGACTGGTCGCTCGCCGAGGAGCTGCGCGGCCCGCTGGAGCGGGTGGACGTGGTGCAGCCCGCCTCTTTCGCGGTGAACGTGGCCCTCGCCCGCCTGTGGGAGTCGTTCGGTGTGGTGCCCGACGCCGTGGTGGGGCACTCGCAGGGCGAGATCGCCGCCGCCCACGTCGCCGGGGCGTTGCCGCTGGAGGACGCGGCGCGGGTGGTGGCGCTGCGCAGCAAGGCCATCGCCCGCGGCCTGGCCGGACGCGGCGGCATGGCGTCGGTCGCGCTGCCCGAGGACCGGGTCGCCGCGCGGCTCGCGCCCGGCCTGGAGATCGCAGCCGTCAACGGGCCCGCGTCGGTCGTCGTCGCCGGTGACGCCGGCGCCCTGGCCGAGCTGATCGAGTCCTGCGAGGAGGAGGGCGTGCGGGTCCGCCGGGTGCCCGTGGACTACGCCTCGCACACCTCGCACGTCGAGGCGATCCGCGACGAGCTTCACGATCTCCTGGACGGCCTCGCCCCGAAGCCGTCCCAGGTCCCCTTCTTCTCCACCGTCGAAGGGGGATGGCTGGACACCACGCGGCTGGACGCCGCCTACTGGTACCGCAACCTGCGCGGCACCGTGCGGTTCGACGCCGCCGCCCGCGCCCTCCTGGACGACGGTTTCCGGTCGTTCGTGGAGGTCAGCGCGCACCCGGTGCTGGCGGCCGAGATCAAGGACGCCGCGGGGCGGGCCGCGGCCGCGGTCACCGGCACGCTGCGCCGGGGCGAGGGTGGGCTCCGGACGTTCCTGCTCTCGGCGGCGGGACTGCGCGTCCGCGGCGGCGGCGTCGACTGGTCGGCGTCCCTGGCCGGGCGGCCCCGCGTCGACCTCCCCACCTATGCCTTCCAGCACCGCCACTACTGGCTGGAATCCGCGCCCACCGCCCCCGCCCGCCCGGCCCTGTCACCTCCGGAGGAAGCGGAGGAGGCGCCGTCCCCGCTCGACGGGTTCGAGGAGCTCGACGAGGACGGGCGCCGGAACGCGCTGCTGGACCTGGTCCGTACGGAGGCGTCGGCGGTGCTCGGACGGCCGCCCGCCGAGACGCTCGCGCCCGGAGACGTGTTCTTCGAGGTCGGGTACGTGTCGCTGACCGCGGTGGAGCTGCGCAACCGGCTCTCGGCCGCGACCGGACTGGAGCTCCCCCCGATGCTGATCTTCGATCGGGCCACCCCGGCCGAGCTGGCCGACCACCTGCTGGCCGAACTGACCGCCACCGGCCCCGCCGAGACCGCACCCGCCGAGACCGCGGAGGACTGACCCATGGGCTTCGACGCCGGCACCTACCTGGAGGCGCTCGGCCATCGCGGGCCGGCCGCGCCCACGCTGGAGACGCTGCGCTTCCTGCACCACCGCCACCTGCGGACCTTCCCGTACGACAGCGCGCTCAACGCGGGCCGGGGCACCGCGCTGTGGGCGGGGGTCGACATCGACCTGGACACCGCGTTCGACGAGATCGTCGTCGGCCGGCGCGGCGGCGTCTGCTACGAGCTCAACGGCCTGTTCCGCGCCCTGCTGGAGGAACTGGGCTTCGACGTCGGCGTGTTCGGCGCCGGCATCCGGCAGATGGACGGATCGTTCGGCCCCGACCTGGAGCACGTCTTCAACCACGCCCGCCTGGACGGCGAGCTGTACCTCGTGGACGTGGGCTTCGTCGGCCCGTCCTATCTGGAGCCGCTGCGCGTCACCGCCCAGGTGCAGCGGCAGCACGGCAGCCGGTTCCGCGTCGTTCCGGCGGACGGCTACCACGTGGTCGAGCGCAGCGGCCGGTCCGGGATCTGGCAGGCGGTGTACCGGTTCCGCGACAAGCCCCGCGACCTCGCCGAATGGCAGGACCCCTCGGCCGAGCTGGAGGCGTTCGCCCGGGCGCTGGCCGGGGCCGGGATCCTGGTGCGGGGGCGGTCCTCCGCCACGGGCCAGCGCGTCCTCATCGGCAAGCGACTGCTCACCGTGGACGACGGCCACGAGACCGTCCGGGTGCTCACCGACCCGGCCGAGCACGAGCGCGTCGTCGCCGAGATCCTCGGCTCGCCCGCCGCCGCGACGGCCGCGAACGCGAGCGGCGCGACCGCCGCGGGGAGCGGGCGGTGAGCCGGGCGGGCACCGACGTCATCGTCGTCGGGTACGGGCCCGTCGGGCAGGTGACCGCCACCTTGCTCGCGGCGCGCGGGCACCGCGTCACCGTCGTGGAGCGGCGGCCGGAGCCCTACCCGATGCCGCGGGCGGTGTCTTTCGACGGCGAGTCCGCCCGCATCCTCGCCGCCGCGGGCATCGGCGAGGCCCTGCGCACCGTCGCCGAACCGTCCCGCGACTACGTCTGGACGAACGGGGCGGGCGCGACGCTGTTCGAGGTGGACGTGGCCGAGCGGGGCTGGTCCGGATGGCCGGACTCGCTCTCGATGTACCAGCCCGGGATCGAGGCCGCCCTGGCCGCGCGCGGTGCGGCGCAGCCCACGCTGCGCGTGCTGCGCGGTCACCGCGTGACCGGCCTGCGCGACGAGGGGGACCGGGTGGCGGTCACCGTCGACGGCCCCGAGGGCGGCGTGCTGACCGCCCGGTACGTCGTCGGCTGCGACGGGGCGAACAGCGCCGTGCGCGACGCCCTCGACGCCACCGCCACCGACCTGCGGTTCTTCGACGACTGGCTGACCTGCGACGTGCGGCTGCACGAGCCGCGCCGCTTCGTCCCGAACAACCTGCAGGTCTGCGACCCGGCGCGGCCGCGCACCGCCGTGTCGGCCGGGCCCGGCCACCGCCGCTGGGAGTTCATGCGGCTGCCCGGCGAACCGCCGGACGAGTTCGGCCGCACCGAGAACGTGTGGCGCCTCCTTTCGCTGTTCGGCATCGACGAGAGCACCGCGACGCTGGAGCGCCACGCCGTCTACACCTTCCAGGCGCGGTACGTCGACCGGTGGCGGGCCGGCCGGATCCTCATCGCGGGCGACGCGGCCCACCTGATGCCGCCCTTCGCCGGTCAGGGCATGTGCTCGGGGTTCCGGGACGCGGCCAACCTCGCCTGGAAGCTGGACCTCGTCCTCGCCGGGCGGGCCGGCGAGGCGCTGCTCGACACCTACACCGACGAGCGCCGCGAGCACGTCCGGCACGCCGTCACCATGTCCGTCGACCTCGGCCGGGTGATCTGCCAGACCGACCCGGCCGCCGCCCGCGACCGCGACGAGGTCATGATCGGCGTCCGGGAGCGGGGCCTCGCCGCGCCCCCGCCGTCGGCCGTCCACCCGCTGACCCGGGGGCTGATCGCCCGGGACGCCGGCGGCGGCCCGCGCGGCGCGGCGGGCGGGCTCACCCCGCAGGGCCGCGTCCGGATCGGCGGCCGCGAAGGACTCCTCGACGAGGTCGCCGGCGCCCCCGGCTTCGTGCTGCTCACCACCGAACCGCCCGGCGAGCTGCTCGACCCCGCCCTCGCCGCGGCCCTGGCCCGGCTCGGCGCGCGGTTCGTGACGCTGGACGCGGCGGCCGACCTCGACGGCGTGCACCTGCCGTACCTGGCGCGCGCCGGGGCGGTCGCGGCGCTCGTCCGCCCCGACTTCTACCTGTTCGGGACGGCCGCCGACCGGAACGGCGCGAACGCCCTCGTCGAGGAACTGCTCGCCGGGCTCGGCGCGGGCACGGAACCCGGCGCTGGCACGGACCTCGACGCGGGCGGCGCGGTCAGCCGGTCTTCCTGAGCCCCGCCCACAGGTCGGCGGGCAGCTCCTTGCGGCGCCGGATGCCGAGCTTGCGGTAGATGCGGGTGAGGTGCTGCTCGACGGTGCTGGGGGTGATGTAGAGCTTCGCGGCGATCTCCCGGTTGGTGTTGCCGACCACCGCCAGGGACGCGACCCGGCGCTCGGAGTCGGTGAGCGACGCGATGCCCTCCAGGCCGTCCGCCATCGCCTCCGCGCCGCCCAGGTCGGCCTGCACCGACAGCAGCTCCCGGGCGAGCGGCCGCATCCCGCACATGTTCGCGACGTGCAGGGCCTGGCGGAGCAGCAGGCGGGCGCGCCGCCGGTTGCCCACCGCGTGGACGCGGCTCAGGTCGGCGAGGACGCGGGCCTGCTCGAACCGGTCGCCCGACGCCTCGGCGAGGTCGACCGCCTCGGTCAGCAGCGGCAGCCGCCGCCCGGCCGGGCTCGCGGCGGCGAGGACCCGCAGCGCGGGGCCGCGCCCGTCGGTCCGCGCGAGCTGCTCGCGGACGAGCCGGCGGGCCTGGTCGCGGTTGCCGAGGCGCAGCCACGCCTCGGCCGCGTCGGTGCGCCACGGCACCGGCCCGGCGGTGTCCAGGCCCCAGCCGCGGATCAGCTCGCCGCAGCTGAGGAAGTCGGCCAGGGCCGCGTGGGCGTGGCCGGACGCGAGGTGGTGATGGCCCCTGGCGTACAGGTAGTAGAGGCCGTGGCGGCTCTTGAACATCGCCTCGGGGACCGACAGCGCCAGGCACCTGGCGGCCTCGTCGTGCTCGCCGGCGCGCGTCGCGGCCAGGATGCAGGTGCCCAGTGGGTACCCGATCGCGACGCCCCATGACTTGGGGCTGAGGCGCGCCAGCGCTTCCCGCGCCTCCCTCAGCGCGCTCGGCAGGTCGCCCGTCCGCAGCGCGACCTCCGCGCGCGCCGCCGCGAAGAACGCCGCCTGGGTGCCGCCGCCCCCTGCCTCGCCGTCCCGCCCCTCACCGGACGGAGCCTCGCACCACGCCGCCGCGGCGTCGAGCCGGTCCGCGCGCAGCAGCACCTGCACGGCCAGCAGGGCCGCCTCGACCGTCCACGGGTTGCGCGGGTGCAGCGGCAGGTCGCGCAGCACCTGCTCGGCGCGGCCCGCCACCGCGTGGCTCCGGCGCCGGGTGAGTCCGTCGGCCAGGATCGCCGCCGCGTGCAGCTGCGGGTCGCCGCCGAGGGCCGGGACGGCGATGGCCTACTCGGCGGCCAGCACCGGCGTGCGCCGGTCGCGGGCGAGCGGCGGGTGCGCGTAGGCCAGCCACACCTCGGCGTCCCGGAGGCCGCCGCCCTCGGCGCGGGCGTCCGCGCGCAGCCGGTCCAGCACCCCGTCCGCCACCTCGCCCCCCCCGAACCCGAGCA
>NZ_JBEYYT010000402.1:0-8604 GCF_040645715.1 Spirillospora sp. NPDC046719
CGAGCCGCCGCGGGCGCAGGCCCGGCGGGACGAGCACGCGCGGCTGGGGGAGCTGGCTCCCGACCAGCCGCTCGTCGCCGTGGCCCGTCCGCACCACGACCCCGCCGGCGTGGACGGGCCGGGGCCGGAACCGCATCTCGGTCAGGTAGCGACGGCTCCACGGGGCCAGCAGCAGCGCCCGGACGGCGGTGTCCCGCAGGCGCCCCCGCATCGGGTCCACGGTCATCACCACCCGCCCGAGCCGCTCGGAGAACGCGACGGTCGCCTCGGCGTGCGGGCGCCGCTCGGGCTCGTAGGTGTCGAGGAGCCGCTCGGCCGCGCGGCCGTGCCACACCTCCGCCAGCTTCCACGCCAGGTTCGCGGCGTCGCGGACGCCCGAGTTGAGGCCCTGCCCGGCGAACGGCGGCATCATGTGCGCCGCGTCGCCGAGCAGGAAGCAGCGGCCGTCGCGCCACCGGTCCGCGACCACGGCGTTGAAGGTGTAGTTCGTCGCGCGCTCGACCTGCTCGGGGGTGATCGTCCGGTAGGGGGAGACGAGGCGGGCGATGGTCGCGAAGTCCGGCCGGGTGCCGCCCCGGCCCTCCCCGGGGCGGAGCCGGAACTCGTACCGGCAGCGGCCGTCCCGCCCCGGCACGATCACCGTCGGCCGGTCGGGGCGGCCGAGGTGCATGCCGTACCGCTCGTCGTGATGGTCTCCGATGGTGTCGGCGACCAGCCAGACCTCCTGGTGGCTGGTCCCGGTCATGCCGATGCCCTTCAGCTCCCGGATCGTGCTGCGGCCGCCGTCGCAGCCGAG
Source organism: Spirillospora sp. NPDC046719 (assembly GCF_040645715.1). NCBI lineage: Bacteria > Bacillati > Actinomycetota > Actinomycetes > Streptosporangiales > Thermomonosporaceae > Spirillospora > Spirillospora sp. NPDC046719. The sequence goes on from NZ_JBEYYT010000402.1 coordinate 797, forward strand.
CACCCAGCTCGCCCGCAGCTCGGTGCGGGCGCCGGAGGCGTCCAGGACGGCGGTGACGCCGTCGCGGGCCTCGACGACGTCGGCGAGTTCGGTGCCGAACCGGATGTCGACGCCGTCGCGGTCCTTGAGGTTCTGCAGCAGGACCCGCTCCAGCTCGGGTTGGGCGAACTGGTTCTTGAAGGGGTGCCCGAGGCGGTACGGCTCGGGGCCGCGGGCCTGGAACAGCGGGCGGCTCCTGCGGTCGTAGTAGCGGGTGCCGGTGCCGGGCACGACGATGTCCAGGACGGCGCCGTCGAGGCCCGCGGCCTGCAGGGTGCGCAGCGACTCGTCGTCCAGGCTGATCGCCTTGGCCTCGTCGCTGGTGGAGGCGTTGCGCTCGACGAGGACGACCGGCACGCCGCGGGCCGCCAGCAGGTTCGCGGCGGTGAGCCCGACCGGTCCCGCGCCGGCGATCAGGATGGGGGCGGTCACGGGCGGCCGTCCTTGCGGACGAGGTAGGCGAAGCCCGCGTCGAGCTGGGCGCCGGGCCAGCACTCGTCGCGTTTCGCCGCCGCCTCCGCGTCGTCGGACCACACGCGGATCGGCCCGGCCGCCATCGCCGCCAGCTGCGTCCGGCAGGCCCGGTCGAGCAGGACGGCGTGCATGACGGCCGCCTCGGCGCTCGTCCCGGCGGCGACGAGGCCGTGCTTGGGCATCAGCGCGGCGGGCGCGTCACCGAGTGTCTCGGCCAGCGCCCGCCCGAGCTCTGGGCTGCGGACGAGCCCGCCGGTGAGGGCGAAGCGCGGCACGTCCTCCCCGCCGAACAGCGCCCCCTCGTGCGAGATCGGCAGCAGCGGCGTGGCCAGCGCCGCGAACGCGACGGCGGAGTGCGCGTGGCTGTGCACCGTGCAGTGCAGTTCCGGCCGCCGCCGGAGGATCTCCAGGTGGATGTGGCATTCCTTGTGCGGTGTGCCGTCGCCCTCCAGGACGTCGGCGGTCCAGGAGACGAGCTGTGTCCGGTCGGCGTCGATCTCCTCGAAGCCCCAGCCCGGCGCTTTGATCCAGATGCCGCGCCCGTCCGGGTCGCGGACCGCCGCGTGCCCCCACACCATGTCCGACTGACCGGCCGCCGCCAGCGCCCGGTTCGCCGCGATCGCGAGGTCCCGCGCGGTCACCGCAGCGCCTCGATCTCGGCCGCGGGCAGCCGCTCCGCCGTGCGCGTCGCCTCGGTGACCCGCGGCACGTCCCGCGCCGAGGCGACCGTGAGGTGCGTGCTGGGCTCGTGGTGGATCGAGGTGAAGGCGATCCCGGCCGGGATCTTGACGAAGTCGCCCGGCTCCAGCCGGACGGTCCCGCGCTGGGTGACGAGCGTCCGCCGCCCGTCGAGCTGGAACTGGATCTCCTGGGCGTTGCGGATGCGCCGGTACACGCGCCCGTCCGACGCCGGCGCCCACGTCCGCCCGATCAGGACGTCGGACGAGCGGTACACCCAGGTCGTGCCCGGGGCGTCGCCGGGACGCAGCACCTGGATCCGGTCGGTCTCGGTCGCGGCGTGCTCGAGCAGGGCCTGCTCGTCGGCCGGTGCGAGCACGATGTCGTGGCCGGGCCCGGCGAGGCACTCGGTGATCATCTCGTTGATCTCGCTCGGCTCCCAGCCGTCGAACGGCGGGATCGCCACCCGCGAGGTCCGCTCGGCGGGGATCGCCTCGTGGACCGGGGCGGGCACGTAGAACAGGATGTGGATGTCCTCGCGCCCGTAGTTGTCGTGCACCACCCCGACCGGGATGCGGGAGAAGTCGCCCGCGACCAGGTCGACGCTGCCGATGTCGGTCATCAGCGTCCGCACACCGGTGACCTGGAACGACATCTCGTCCACATCGCAGTTGCGGTGGTAGAACGGCTGCCGGCCGTTCATCGTCTGCCACTCCAGGCGCAGGAAGTCGCTCTCGTAGACGCCGCGCGGCGGCGCGAACGGCCGGTCCGCGTACTCGGCGCCGAGGTGCACGACCTCGATCGGCGGGTGGTCGCGTCCCATCCGCGGCGCCCCCGGCCGGACGACCGGATCGCCGAGCAACTGCTCCTCCCGCCGCCGGAACACGCGCGGCGCGGTGTCGAACGGGAACGCCTCCAAGCTCTCTTGGACGGTGCCCATGGGTCCTCCTCGGTTCTCGGGATCGCGGCTCAGGCTTCTGCCCGGACGGTGTTGCGCAGCGTGCCGATGCCGCCGATCGTGACCTCGACGACGTCGCCGTCGGCGAGGAACACCTGCGGGTCGCGGCGGAACCCGACGCCGCCCGGGGTGCCGGTGAGGATCACGTCCCCGGGTTCCAGCCGCGTGAACTGGGACGTCACCTCGATGAGCGTCGGCACGTCGAAGATGAGCCGGTCGGTGGAGGCCGACTGCATCTCCCGCCCGTTCAGCCGCAGCGAGAGGTCGAGCCTCCCGGGGTCCAGCTCGTCGGCGGTGACCAGGACGGGCCCGAGCGGCGTGGAGCCGTCCCAGGCCTTGCCCTGCATCCACTGGTGCGTCTTGTACTGGAAGTCCCGCATGGTGACGTCGTTGGCGATCGTGTAGCCGAGCACGTGCTCCAGCGCCTCGCCGCGCGGGATGCGGCGGCCGGCCCTGCCGATCACCACGGCCAGCTCCGCCTCGTAGTCCACCTGGGACGACTCGGGCGGCAGCAGGATCGGCTCGCCGTGCCCGATCAGGTTGGAGGCGAACTTGGGGAACAGCACCGGGTACTCGGGCAGGTCGCGCCCGGTCTCGTCGACGTGCGCGCGGTAGTTGAGCCCGACGCAGAAGACCTTGCCGGGGCGGGCGACGGGGAGCAGGGCCAGGCAATCCAGCTCGGCGCCGTCCTCCGCCACCGGCACCGCGGTGGGATCGCCCGCCGCGCGGTCGATCCGGTCGAGCCCGAGCAGCCGGTGCACCCGTGTCCCGTCGAGGCGGCCGAGCGCTTCGGCCCCGTTCTCATCCCGGTAGGCAACGAACCGCATCCCACATCCTGTCCTGTCTATTGGAGCAAGCATCCTGTGTTTCGATACAAGCTAGGGCTGGAGCGATCGGCGGTCAATGAGCTAGCGTGCTCAATATTCAGGATTATCTTCCTGTAAAACAGGACAAGGAGTCGTCCATGGCCATCGCCGAACTAGGGCATACCGGACTCTGGGTCACCGACCTCCCGCTGATGCGGGACTTCTACGAGCGGGTCCTCGGCCTGACCGTCACCGACCACGACGACGAGATCGGCATCGTGTTCTTCAGCGCCCGCCCGGACGTCGAGCACCACGAGTTCGTCCTGCAGACCGGGCGCACCGCCCCGCCCGGCGCCAAGCAGCAGCACCAGATCTCCTGGCGGGTCGAGACCCTCGAGGACATCCGCGCCTTCCACCGGAGGTTCCAGGAGGAGGGCGTCGAGGTGCAGCAGGAGGTCACCCACGGCAACGCCTTCGGTATCTACTTCTTCGACCCCGAGGGCAACCGCAACGAGGTCTACCTGCGCATCGACCGGGACATCCCGCAGCCGTTCCGCAAGACCATCGACTTCGGCCTGCCGGCCGAGGAGATCTACGCCGAGGCCGAACGGCTCCTGGACGACGGGGGCCCCGCTTACCGGCCCGTCCAGTAGCGCGCGGGGACCGGCCGAGCGGCTCCGGGGAATGCGGCGGTGGGCGGGCCCTGCGGCCGTGCACCCCCGGGGCCGGGCCGCTCGCGGCGCGCCTCGTCCCCGGAGCCCGCGGCGGCGCCGGCCCTTCCCCGCCCCGGCCCGTGCGCGTGCTCGTGTCGGGCCGGGCCGGGGGCCGGGCGGATCGGCTAGGACGAGACGACTGCGAGCTGTTTGCTGATGCCGGCGGCGGCCTCGTTGACGGCCTGCTGGACCTCCGGCAGCCGTTCGTCCGGGACCCGGTGTGACAGGGCCGCGACGCTGACGGCCGCGACGACCTCGCCATCGGCGCCGCGGATCGGCGCGGCGACGCCCAGCACGTCCGGGTCGAGCTCGCCGCGCGAGACCGCCGTCCCGCGCTCCCGGATCTCGGCCAGCCGGGCCCGCAGCTCCGCCGCGCCGGTGATCGTCGCGCCGGTGAAGCGGGGCAGCCCGCTGGTCTCGATGATCTCGTCGATCTCCTTCTCGGGCGCCCAGGCCAGCAGCACCAGCGCGGAGGCGCCCGCGTTGACCGGCAGGACGTGGCCGCGCTCGTACGACAGCCGGACCGGGTGGTCGGTCTCCTCGCGCTCCAGGCAGACCACGGTGGCTCCGGTCCGCCGCGTGAGCAGCACCGCCTCGCCGACCCGGTCGCACAGCTCGCGCATCACGGGCCGGGCCACCTCCGACAGCCCGAGTCCCTTGCGGGCCAGCCGCGCCAGTTCGAACACCCGGGGCCCGAGCCGGTACCCCGCCGGGCGCTGCTCCTCGATGAAGCCTGAGGACGCAAGGCTCTGCAGGTAGCGGTACGCGGTCGACCGCGCGACCCCCAGGTGGTGGGGGGGGGGCCGGGGGGCCCCCCCCCCCCCCGACAAGCTGGCCGACGATGTGCGGCGCGCCGCCGACGACGGTTTCGCCTCGGCGTGGATGTCGAACATCTTCGGTGTGGACGCGCTGACCGCGCTCGCGGTGACGGGAAGCCGGGTGCCGGGCATCGAGCTGGGGACCGCCGTGGTGCCGACGTACCCGCGGCATCCGGCGGCGCTGGCCCAGCAGGCGCGGACGACGGCGCTCGCCCTCGGCGAGGGGCGGCTGACCCTCGGCATCGGCCTGTCGCACAAGGTCGTCATCGAGGACATGTTCGGGTACGACTTCGGACGCCCCCTGCGGCACATGGACGAGTACCTGTCGATCCTGCTGCCCCTGCTCGACCACCGGACGGCGTCGTTCACCGGGGAGACCCTGCGCGGCCAGATCGGGCTGACCGTCCCGAACGAGGGCCGGGTCCCCGTGCTGCTGGCGGCGCTCGGCCCCAAGATGCTGCGGCTGGCCGCGGAGCGCGCCGACGGGACCGTCCTGTGGATGACGGGTCCCGCCACCGTCCGCGACCACATCGCGCCGACCATCACCGCCGCGGCCGAGGCTGCGGGACGTCCCGCTCCCCGGATCGTCTGCGTCCTGCCGGTGTGCGTCACCGACGACGCGGAGCGCGCACGCGCGCGGGCGGCGAAGGCGTTCGAGGTGTACGGGACGCTGCCGTCCTACCGCGCGATGATGGACCGGGAGGGCGCCGAAGGCCCCGCCGACCTGGCCGTCATCGGCGACGAGGACGCGGTCGGCGCGCGGGTGGAGGAGCTGGCCGCGGCGGGGGTCACCGACTTCGTGGCGGGCGAGTTCGTTCCGGGCGCGGACCGCGAGCGGACCCGGAACTTCCTGAAGTCGCTCGCCGGCTGACCGGCGCTCGCCTACTGACCGGCGCTCGCCTACTGACCGGCGCTCGCCTACTGACGGGCGCTCGCCGGCCGACGGCACTCGCCTACTGACGGGTCCGCTCCGGCCGCTGAGCCGCGCCGCCCGGCCTCAGGACGAGATGAGCTCGTAGAGGTTGCCGCTGGAGTCGGAGAAGTACAGGCCGCGGGCGCCGAGCGGATGGCCGGTGTCGACGCGCCCGTTGTCGGGGTGGGAGGGCTGGTCGCCGTAGGGGATCTCGCGGGCGTCGAGGCGGTCGACGACCGCGTCGAAGGTGGCGGCGTCGACGTCGAAGGCCAGGTGGTGGCCCTGCGGGAAGGCGACGGTCATGAAGTCGAGGGTGAGCCCGTCGTTGACCTTGATCGGGACGAAGTGGCGGGCGTGCGGGTGGGGGCCGGTGTAGTCCAGGCCCATGACGGCGGCGAAGAAGCGGGCGGCCTCGTCGTTGTCGGCGGCGGTGACGATGGTGTGGTTGAGGGTGATGGTCACGTGGGGCTCCCTTCGGGGGTCGTGTCGGTGAGCGCGCCGTGCAGGAAGACGTCGAGGTACTCCTCCAGGGAGGGCGCCGGGGAATCGGGGCCGGTGGGCGGGCGGCTCCAGGTGAAGACCAGGCCCATGAACATCCCGGCGGTCTCCTCGACGGAGAGCCGGAGGCGGTCGGCGTCGGGCTCGAAGAGCTCGGCGAGCGCGCCCCGCGTGCGGGCCATCGCGGACGCGCGGTCGATCGCGGCGTCGGCCGCCTCGCCGCCGCCGTGCGAGCCCCGCCCGCGGCGGCCGGTGGCGTGCAGGGCGCCGAGGACCATGCCCATCCGGCCGAGGTAGGCCTGGATCGCCGCGGTGGCCTCGGCGAGCCGCCCGGCCAGCGGCTGGTCGAGCGGGATCTCCTGGAGCTCGGCCAGCACGTGGTCGGTGCGCAGCGCCTCCGCCACGCAGGCGTCGAGGAGCTCGTCCTTGTCGGCGAACACCCGGAAGATCGTCGCCTCCCCGATGCCGGCGGCGCGGGCGATCTGGCCGGTGGTGACGGCGGTGCCGTGCTCGGCGACGAGCGGCAGCGCCGTCCGGACGATCATTTCGCGGCGCTGCTCGGGGCTCATCCCGGGGGCGCGCCGCCGGCTCTTGGCTTCCACGCCCGCCACTGTACGGAGTGAGTACTCACTCCGTCAATACCGAAGTGAGTACTCACTCCGATGCGCGCGCCAAACCGGATAAGGCGGCTGATAACGTTGCACTTCAAGCGCGCCCTGGAGCGAAGTCCGGTGTGAACCCGGCGCTGTCCCGCAACTGTGGTGCCCCTGTCGAAGAGGCCGAGCCAGGTCGCCTCCGTGCGCGCCGACGACTCTCGACCTCGTGGAAGGGCGATCCGTCATGACGGGCCGCGGCTTCCCGGCAGCCAGGAGGCTCCTGTGAGACCCGTGCGCGTCCTCGGCGCGGCCATCGTGACCGCCGCCGTGACGCTCGCCGCCGGTTGCGGCGGCGACGGCAAGACCAAGACGTCGGAGAGCGGCGCCGCGACCGTCACCGTGCAGGCCGGCAACGGCGCGGTGGCCGTTCCCGCCCACCCGAAGCGGATCGTGTCGCTGTCCCCCACGCACACCGAGACCCTGTTCGCCATCGGCGCCGGATCCCAGGTCGTCGCCGTGGACAGCCTCTCGGACTACCCGTCCGGCGCACCCAAGACCCAGCTCTCCGGGTTCAAGCCGAACGCCGAGGCGGTCATCAAGTACCGTCCCGACCTCGTCGTGCTGTCCAACGACATGGACGGCGTCGTCAAGGCGCTGGAGAAGGTCGAGATCCCGGTGCTGCTGGAGCCCGCCGCCGCCAAGCTCGACGACGCCTACGACGAGATCACCGATCTGGGGCTCGCCACCGGGCACGTCGCGGAGGCGAAGAAGGTCACCGACGGGATGCGCGCCGACATCCAGAAGACCGTCGCCGCGTCCACCAAGGGCAAGGGCCTCACCTACTACCACGAGCTGGACAACCAGCTCCACACCGTGACGTCCGAGACGTTCGCCGGGCAGGTCTACGGCCTCTTCGGGCTGCGCAACGTCGCGGACGCGGCGGACAAGGCGAGCGGCGGCTACCCGCAACTGTCCCGCGAGTACCTCGTCAAGAAGGACCCGGACCTGATCTTCCTCGCGGACACCAAGTGCTGCGGCCAGAACGCCGCCGCGCTGGCCAAGCGGCCGGGCTTCCAGGATCTGAAGGCGGTGAAGGACGGCGGCGTGGTGCCGCTCGACGACGACCTCGCCTCCCGCTGGGGTCCGCGCCTGCCGCAGTTCGTGAAGGCGATCGGCGACGCGGTGCAGAAGACGCGTTGACCTCCGCCTCGATGGGCCCCCGCCCGTGACCCCCTCGGACCGCGAGCCGTCCCCGGCCGTCCCCAAGGACGTGCCCGGGGACGTCTCCGCGGACCTGTACGCGGACCCCGCACTA
>NZ_JBEYYT010000403.1:0-8574 GCF_040645715.1 Spirillospora sp. NPDC046719
GGGCGGGCGCGCGGCCCGGCAAGCGGGGGGGGTCGGGGGCCCCGTCCCGGGACCGCGCGCGGCTAGCGGGTCCAGGGCAGCCGGACGGCCTCCAGCTCGGGGTCGTCCAGCAGCGCCTGGACGAGCGAGGTCGGGCCGACGACCTTCGTGCCCCACAGGTCCCAGTCGCAGTACACGACCCAGGAGCGGTCCTCCGCCCACAGGTCGGACGGGCAGCTCGTCATCGCCGGGTGGTCGTACAGCCGGGCCGCGTCGCCCAGCCGGCCCGACAGGACCGTCTCGTCGTCCCAGTCCGCGGTGACGAGCGGGCAGTAGTAGGCCAGGCAGCGGGTGGCGGCGCCGGCCGGGCTGTGCCGCAGCAGCACCCCGACCAGCCGGTGCCAGCTCTCCCGGTCCAGGCAGCCCTCCGCGGGCGGCCGGATGGCCGCCGACCAGCTCCCCGCCGGATGCCCCTGCCGCAGGCAGCGGTTGCCGGGCAGCTCCCCCTCCGGCACCGCGGGCTCGCCGAACCCGCGCGCCAGCTCCCGCCAGCGCAGCCGCCGCCAGCCCGCGCCGGGGTCGCCGCTGCGGCCGAGCTCGGTGCCGGTGACGATCGCGCCCTCCAGCAGGTCGCCCACGTCGCCCGGCGCCTCACCGGCCGGGTCGGGCGGCTCCACCAGCCCCGCCCCCAGCACCGACTGGTGGACGTCGTCGTGCGTCGTGGTGACCAGGCCCTCCTCCCACGCGTACATCGCGTGCAAGAGCCAGGCGGAGTCGGGGTTGCGGGGCGGCTCGAACCCCGAGTAGCAGTGGTCGGGATCCAGGTCGTGCAGCCACCGCGCGGTCTCGCCGGGAACCCGTGCCCACACATCCTCGATGTCCGCGTTCTCCATACTGCGCATCCTGTCACCCGGCACGGGGCGTGCGATACGCGGCGGCCGTATGCTTCTGGCCGCGCACCGGGTCCGGGGCCGTGACCGCGGCGCCACATCCGCCGGGTCAGCCGTGCAGCAGGGCGTCCAGGCGGGCCGCCTGCACCTCCCAGCGCCACTCCCGCTCCACCCACGCGCGGCCCGCGCGGCCCATCGCCGCGGCCCGTTCCGGGTCCGCGAGCAGGCCCGCGACCGCGTCCGCGACCCGCGGCACCGACCGGCCGGGCACCACCACGCCCGTCTCGCCGTCGAGGACGGCGTCGGGGGCACCGCCGGAGTCGCCCGCGACGACCGGCAGGCCCGTCGCCGACGCCTCCAGGTAGACGATGCCGAGCCCTTCGACGTCCAGGCCGCGGCGGCGCGTCCGGCAGGGCATCGCGAAAACGTCCCCGGCGTCGTAGTGGGCGGGCAGCTCCTCCCACGGCACGCTGCCGGTGAGCACGACCGACCCGGCCACGCCCTCGGACGCCGCGAGCCGCTCCAGCTCCGCGCGGTACGGGCCGCCGCCGACGAGCATGAGCGCCGCGTCGGGGACCGTCGCCAGCACCCGCGGCCACGCCCGGATCAGGGCGTCCTGCCCCTTGCGGGGCACCAGCCGGGACACGCACACCGCGACGGGACGGTCCGCCAGGCCGTGCCGCGCCCTGATCTCCGCGCCGCCGGCTCCGGCGCGGAAGAGCGTCTCGTCGACGCCCGGCGCGAGCCGCGCCATCCGCGCGACACCGGCCGGGGACAGCGCGCGCGCCATCCGCGACCGGGTGTACTCGCCCAGGTAGGTGAGGGCGTCCACGTCGTCGCCGATGCGGCGCAGCAGCGACCGCGCGACCGGCAGCGACGCCCAGCCCGCCTCATGCCCGTGCGTGATCCCGACGATCCGCTCCGCCCCGCGCCGCCGCAGCGCCGGCGCGAGCAGCCCCAGCGGCGCCGCGGCGCCGAACACCACCGAGTCGCAGCGCTCCGCGCGCAGCAGCGCGGACGCGCGGCGCAGTACGCCCGGCTCCGGCAGCATCAGCGACCCGGGATGCCGGACGACGTCGAACGGCTGCACCGCGTCGAACGCCGCCGCGCCCTTCCACGCCGGCGCGTACACCACCACCGAGCCGGGCGGGCGCCGGACGGCGAGGCCGTGCACGAACGCCTGGATCCCGCCGGGACGGGGCGGGAAGTCGTTGGTCACCACCAGGGTCTTGGTCATCGTCGGCCAGGATACGGACCCCGCACCGCCCCCGAGCAGCCGGAACGCCGCGCAGCGCGCACATCGGCGCACCGGGCGGCGACCTGGCGGGCAGGGGCCGGGCGGGCAGGGGCCGGGCAAAGCGAAGGGCCCGGCACCGTCGTCCGGTGCCGGGCCCTTCGATCGGGCTCCGCGATCAGTGGCTGATCTCGTGCGACTGCTTGCCGCCCTCGATCTCCGCGTGCTCGCCGTGCTCGTGCTCCTCGACCGGGATGTCGTCGAAGGTCCACGCCCGGTTCAGCCGCGACCGCAGGTGCCCGAGCGGGCCCTTCGCGGCCGGGATGCCGTTGGCGTCGCGCTGCGGCGCCTCCGGACGGCTGTTCTCCTTCGACAGCAGGACCGCCCGCTGCTCCTCGCGCGCCGGCTCGTGCCGCTCGGAGAACCTGCCCTCCGGCGACATGAGGATCACGCCGGACTCCACGCCGTGCCCGACGACGTCGGCGTCCTTGCGCTGCAGCCCCAGGCAGATCCGCTTGGTGATGATGAACGCCAGGAACGGCCCGACGAAGATCGTCACCCGGAAGAACCAGGTCGTGGCGTACAGGGAGAGGTCGAACTTGTCGGCCAGGACGTCGTTCGCGCCCGCCAGCCACAGCAGCCCGTAGAACGTGACCGCCGCGATGCCGGTGGCGGTGCGGATCGGGGCGTTGCGCGGACGGGTGTTGACGTGGTGGTGCCGCTTGTCCCCGGTGACCCACTGCTCGACGAACGGCCAGGCCATCGCGCCGCCGAAGACGATGCCGAGCGGGATCGTCGCCGGTATCAGCACGTTGAAGCTGACCGTGTGGCCCCAGGCGCTGACCTCCCAGTTCGGCATGATGCGCAGCGCGCCCTCCAGGACGCCCATGTACCAGTCCGGCTGGGAGCCCGCGGAGATGGCGCCCGGATCGTACGGTCCGAACAGCCAGATCGGGTTGATCTGCGCGAACGCGCCGAGCAGCGCGATGACGCCGAAGGTGAACAGGAAGTAGGCGCCCGTCTTGGCCATGAAGACCGGGTAGAACGGGTAGCCGTACACCTGCTGCTCGGTCTGGTTCTTCACCGGCATCGCGGTGTGCTTCTGCACCCACATGATCATCATGTGCGCGGTCACCAGGCCCAGGATCAGGCCGGGGATCAGCAGGATGTGCAGCATGTACAGGCGCGGCACGATGTCCTGGCCGGGGAACTCCCCGCCGAACAGGAACATGTAGCCGTACGTGCCGACCAGCGGGATCGCCTCGAGCACGCCCTGGGTGATGCGCAGGCCCGTGCCGGACAGCAGGTCGTCCGGCAGCGAGTACCCGAACAGGCCCTCCAGCATGCCGAGGACGAACATGCTGATGCCGATGAGGTAGTTCAGCTCGCGCGGCTTGCGGTAGGCGCCGGTGAAGAACACCCGCAGCATGTGCGCCAGGATCGACGCCATGAACAGGATCGCCGCCCAGTGGTGGATCTGCCGCATGAGCAGGCCACCGCGCACGTCGAAGCTGATGTGCAGCGTGGAGGCGTACGCCTCCGACATCTGCACGCCCTTCAGGTGCGTGTACGAGCCGTTGTAGATGACCTCGTTCATGCTCGGCTTGAACCAGAGCGTCAGGAACGTCCCGGTCAGCAGCAGGATGATGAACGAGTACAGGGCGATCTCGCCCAGCATGAACGACCAGTGGTCCGGAAAGACCTTCTTCATGTTCCGCTTGAAGAAGGTGGTGGAACCGAGCCGGTCGTCGATGAAGTTGAGCGGTCCCTCGACCGCCTTCGGAGCCGTGGCCCCGGCTGTCGCCTCGCTCATCCGCGCTCCCAGAAGCTCGGGCCGATCGGCTCGTGGTAGTCGCTCGTCGCGACGATGTAGCCGTCCTCGACCGCCAGCGGGAGCTGCGGCAGCGGACGCGCCGCCGGGCCGAACACGACCTTGGCCGCGTCGGTCGCGTCGAACGTCGACTGGTGGCACGGGCACAGGATGTGGTGCGTGGTCTGCTCGTAGAGCGCGGCCGGGCAGCCGACGTGCGTGCAGACCTTCGAGTACGCCACGATCCCGTTGATGTGCCAGTTCTCGCGTCCCTTGGCGGGCTTGAACTCGTTCTCGGGCACGTTGATCAGGATGGTGACGGCCTTCGCGTTCTGCGTCAGCACCTGGTCCTCGGGCACGCCCTCCTCGATGCCCTCGGGCAGGACGGTGATCATCCCGCCGGGCGAGGAGAAGTCGCTGACCCGCAGCGGCTTGTTGGTGCCGTCCACCACGAGGCGGACGCCCTTCTTGCCCTGCGCCTGCGCCTTCTTGACGGCTTCGCCCCAGTAGGTGGAGCGCAGCCGCTTCTCCGGCAGCGGGCCGAGGTCGCGCAGCAGCACCAGCGGCGCCAGGCCGAGCGGCGCCGCCGCCAGCAGCAGCGTGCGGCGCAGCAGCGGGCGCTTGGTCAGGCCGCTGTCGGACGCCCCCTCCAGGAAGTCCTGGGTGAAGGCCGCGCGGGTCTCCTCGTCGGCCTGCAGGTTGTGCCGCTCCTGCACGATCGGCTTGCTGGTCATGAGCCGGCGCACCCAGATGGTGACGCCCGCGGCCAGCGCGAGGAACGACAGCGCCATCAGGCCGCCGAGCCAGTAGTTGGACTCGCGCGTCCGGGTCACGCCGTGCATGCCGCCGTTGCGGCCGCTCCAGCCGATGTAGTACGCGATGAACGCCACGCTGGCGGCGAACGCCAGCAGGAAGAACGTCGCGACGACGCGCTCGGCGCGCTTGGCCGACGCCTCGTCCAGCTCCTCCCCGACGCCCGCGGGCGCGGAGATGTCGTCCTGCGCGAGCAGGGTCCTGTCCCTCGCCGGAGACGGCGTGCCGATCACGCGCCCGTGCGCGCCGCCGCCCTCGCCGGGCTCCTTCGAGCCGGCGGTGTCCTTGTTCTCGTCGCTCATGACTTCTTCAGCTTCTTCGGCTTCTTCGCGGTGATCCACATCGCCGCCATCACCAGCAGGCCGAGCCCGACCAGCCAGCCGACCAGGCCCTCCGACACCGGGCCGATGCGGCCGAGGCCGTTACCGCCGGGGTTCGGCTGCTCGCGGGTCTGCACCAGGTAGGAGATGATCGCCTGCTTGTCCTGCGGGGTGAGCGTGGTGTCGTTGAACACCGGCATCGCCTGCGGGCCGGTCAGCATCGCCTCGTACATCTGCGTGGGCGTGACGTCGCTCTTGGACAGCGGCGGGGCGTACTTGCCGCCCGTCAGCGCGCCGCCCTGCCCGGTGAAGTTGTGGCACTGGGCGCAGTTCGTGCGGAACAGCTTGCCGCCGAGCGCCACGTCGCCCTTGGTCGGGTCGGTCGCCGACGCCGGCGGGACCTCCGGGCCGCCGCCGAGCGAGGAGATGTAGGCCCGCAGGTCGGCGAGGTTCTTCTCGGCCTGCGCCTTCTGCTGCTCGGCCGCCTTGCGCTTGGCCTCGTCCTCGTAGTCGGTCTTGATCTGGGTGTTGAAGGCGGGGATCGGCGTCTTGCGCGGGAACTGCGCACCAGGGCTCATCGCGGGCATGCGGCCCGTGCTGACCTGGAAGTCGACGCTGGCCGCCCCAACCCCGAGCAGGCTCGGCGCGATCGGCTTGCCCTTGGCGTCCTTGGTGCCCTCGGCGTTCAGGCCGTGGCAGCTGGCGCAGTTCTTGTCGAACAGCTGCTGGCCGTTCTTCAGGTCCTGCGCCGCCTGGGCCGTGCTCTCCGCCTCGGCGCGTCCAGTCTGCGGCGAGAAACCGGCGTAGATGACGCCGATCGCCGCCAGGGCCGCCAGCACGACGGCGTAGCCCGCCCAGGGGCGCCGTCGCCATGCGGTGATCCTTCTCACGGAAATCCCCGTTCGGGTCATGTCTGGGTGGTCAGCGGGTCAGTGGTCGAGCAGGTAGACGACCGAGAACAGGCCGATCCACACCACGTCGACGAAGTGCCAGTAATAGGACACGACGATCGCGCTCGTCGCCTGCTCGTGCGTCCATCGCTTCGCGGCGAACGTCCGGCCGAGGACGAACAGGAACGCGACCAAGCCGCCGATGACGTGCAGACCGTGGAAACCGGTGGCCAGGTAGAAGACCGAGCCGTAGGCCGACGAGGAGAACGTGAGGCCGTCCTTGGTGACCAGGCTGTAGTACTCGAAGGCCTGTCCCGCCACGAAGTAGAGGCCCATCAGGAAGGACAGGACGTACCACTCGCGCAGGCCCCAGCGGGCGACGTTCAGCAGGCCGCCGTCGCGGCCGACCTTGCCGGCCTCGGCCTTGAACACGCCCCACTGGCAGGTCACCGACGACAGCACCAGCACGGTCGTGTTGGCCGTCGACAGCGGCAGGTTCAGCGGTGCGCCCGGCCAGGCGTCGTGCCCGGACTGGCCGATCGTCACAGAGCGGATCGTGAAGAACATCGCGAACAGCGCCGCGAAGAACATCAGCTCGGACGACAGCCAAACGATCGTCCCCACGCTGACCAGATTGGGACGGTTCGCCCGTGCGTGAGGTGTTGTCTCTATCGCGGATGCTGTCACGGGCAGCATTATTGCGCCCCTATCCCGTGAGTGACGCATGACCCCCCTCCTAGAGTTCCCGAACGTGTCACCCGGCCTCCGGCACGGTGCCGCGGGGCCCGGCGATCTTTGCCCGCACCTGGCCTTCCGGTGGCCGCGACACGGGGAAACATGACCTGGATCTCGTGCGCGCGGGGACGAACCGGTAGCCTTCCGTGTCATGAGCACCACCGCCCCGGAGAGCCCGATGAAGGTTCTCGTCTACAGCGACGACGCGAACACCCGCGCACAGATCCGGATGGCGATCGGGCGACGCCCCGCCGCCGATCTTCCGCAGGTGGAGTTCGTCGAGCGCGCGACCCAGCCCGCCGTGGTGGCGCGGCTCGACGAGGGCGGCATCGACGTCCTGGTCGTGGACGGCGAGGCGCAGCCCGCGGGCGGTCTCGGCGTCTGCCGGCAGGCCAAGGACGAGGTGTACGACTGCCCGCCGGTGCTGGCGATCATCGGGCGGCGCGACGACGGCTGGCTGGCGACCTGGTCGCGCGCCGACGCCGTGGTGAGCCTTCCGCTGGACCCGATGGCGCTGGCGAAGGAGCTCGCCGGCCTCATGCGCTGGCGTCTCGAGAACCGCCTTCCGGCCCTGTAAAGACCGTTTCGCCGGGGAGGCTCTGGGCGCCGCCCCGGTCCGCACCCCGGCCGGGTCGGGACGAGCCCGGCGCGCTCCCTCCGGACCCACCGCACCTGGGGGATAGATGGACGCCCGCACGACCTGGCCCGCACTGCTCAACGCCCTGCTCGACGGCGAGTCGCTGACCAGCGAGGAGACCGCCTGGGCGATGAACACGATCATGGCCGGGGAGGCCACCGACGCGCAGATCGCGGGGTTCGCGGTCGCGATGCGCGCCAAGGGCGAGACCGTCGCGGAGGTGTCCGGCCTCGCCGACGGCATGATGGACAACGCCACCCCGGTGGACGTGCCGGGCCGCATCGCGGACCTGGTCGGCACCGGCGGCGACCGCGCCCACACGGTGAACATCTCCACGATGGCGGCGGTGGTGGCGGCGGCGTCCGGCGTCCGGGTCGTCAAGCACGGCAACCGGGCCGCGTCGTCGTCCTGCGGCGCCGCGGACCTGCTGGAGCACCTCGGCGTCGCGATCGACCTGTCCCCGGAGGCGACGGCGGCGGTCGTCGCGGAGACCGGCATCACCTTCTGCTTCGCGCCGCGCTTCCACCCGGCGCTGCGGTACGCCTCGCGGACCCGCAGCGAGCTGGGCACGCCGACGGTGTTCAACTTCCTCGGCCCGCTGACGAACCCGGCGCGGCCGGGGGCGCAGGCGGTCGGGGTGTTCCATCCGCGGATGGCGGGCGTGATCGCGGGCGTGTTCGCCGCGCGGGGCTGCTCGTCGCTGGTGTTCCGCGGCGACGACGGCCTGGACGAGCTGACCACCACCGGCACCTCGACGGTGTGGGTGGTGCGCGACGGGACGGCGACGCAGACGACCTTCGACCCGTCCGCGCTCGGCATCCCCCCGGCCCGCCCGGAGGACCTGCGCGGCGCCGACGCGTCCTTCAACGCCCGGGTGGCGCGGGAGACCTTCGCCGGCCGGGAGGGGCCCGTCCGCGACATGGTCCTGCTGAACGCCGCCGCGCTCATCACCGCCTACGAGGGCGCCCCGTCCGCCGACGAGCTCACCCCGACGCTGGCCGCCGCCCGCGACCGCGCCGCCGAGGCCGTCGACTCCGGCGCCGCCGCCACCCTCCTCGACCGCTGGATCGAAGTCTCCCAAGCGCACCGTTGACCCAGGGGGACGATCCAAGCCCCGGCAGCTCGAACCTCAACCCCGGCAGGTCGGACCTCAACCCCGGCAGGTCGGACCTCAACCCCGGCAGGACCCCGGCAGGTGGAACCTCAGCCACCTCGCGGACAGGCACGCGGAGCGAGTGCAGCGAGCGCAGCGGGCCTGCCCGGCGG
>NZ_JBEYYT010000404.1:0-3711 GCF_040645715.1 Spirillospora sp. NPDC046719
GCTCCCGGACGCGGGCGCCGCGCGCCGCCGGCAGCAGCCGCGCCAGCTCCGGCACGAACTCCGCGCGCAGCGCCGCGGTGGGCCGGTCGATCCAGCGGTCCGCCGCCGACAGCGAGATCGCCAGGTACTGGCCGTCGCGCAGCCCGGCCACCCCCGACCGGTCGAAGATCCACTGGACGGGGGAGCCGACCGCGGCGGCGAACGGCTCGTCCAGCACCGGCCGGTCGTACACCACGTGCACGTTGACGATCGGGCTCGCGTCCAGCTCGTGCCAGCGCAGCGGCTGCGGCAGCGCCTCGGCGGGCAGCAGCCGCGCCGCCGCCTCGTGCGGGACGGCCAGCACCACCGCGTCCGCGGCGATCGGCACGCCGTCCACCACCACCTTCGGGTCGGTGGTCACCGCCTCGACCTTCGCCTTCAGCCGGACGGTGCCGCCCATCTCCGCGATCCGGCGCAGCGCCGGGCCGCCGTGCAGCTCGCCCAGCGGGACGGTCGGGACGCCGATGTCGGCGGCGTCCGGCCGCCCGAACAGCGCCCGCCGGCACACCATCGCCGACAGGCCGAGCGCGGCGTCGCCCACCTCCGCGTTCAGCGCCGCGGTGATGAACAGGCCCCACAGCGCCTCCCGTGCCCACGGCCGCTGCCCGCGCTCGGCCAGCCACGCGCCCGCCGACAGCAGGTCCAGCGCCGGGTCGTCGGGGTCGAGCCGCTGGAGCCCCGCCGCCGCGCGCACCGCCCGCAGCCGGTCGGCGACCGGCAGGTGCGAGTACCGCGCCAGCGACGGCAGCAGGTGCAGCGGGCTCGGCAGCGGCGACCTGCGCAGCCGCGCCGGCCGCGCGCCCGGCCGCAGCACCGCGACGTCGAACCGGTCCTGCATCCGCACCAGGTGCTCGGCGCGGAGCCGCCGCAGCAGCCCCTGGTACGCGGTGCAGCAGCGCAGGAACACGTGCTGGCCGTTGTCGACGCTCAGCTCGTCGCGGCGGAACGAGTGGGTCGCGCCGCCGAGCCACGGGCGGGCCTCCACCAGCGTGACCGGGACGCCCGTCTCCTGCAGGGCGATCGCGGTGCTGATGCCGGCCAGTCCGCCGCCGACGACGACGACGCTCACCGTTCCACCCCCGTGAGCGCGCGCGCAGCGACCACGGCCTTCTGCCACGTCGGCAGCGAGACCCGCGAGTTCAGCGCCGCGGCCGGGTTCGCCGCGATGCTCTCCAGCAGCCGCCGGTAGATCCCCGCCATCGCGGCGGTGCACGCCGCGCTGCGCCGGTCCAGCAGCGGCAGCAGCCGCAGCCCTTCCGCGTACCAGGCGCGGGCCCGCTCCGCCTGGAAGCCGATCAGCTTGTGCAGCCGCCACGGCGGGTCGATGAACATGCCGGACTCGTCCAGCTCCAGCGTGCAGCCGAACTGCTCCAGGTCCTCGGCGGGCAGGTACACCCGCCCCGCCATCCGGTCCTCGCGGACGTCCCGCAGGATGTTGGTGAGCTGCAGCGCGACGCCCAGCGAGTCCGCGAGGCCCTCGGCGCGCTGCCGGCCGTCCGACCCGAACACCCCGAGCGACAGCCGGCCCACCGTGCCGGCGACCTGCTGGCAGTAGCGCAGCAGGTCGTCGAACGTCTCGTAGCGGGCGCCGCGCACGTCGCTCTCGCAGCCGTCGATCAGCTCGTCGAACGCGGCGAGGGGGATCGGGAACCGGCCCGCCGCGTCCGCCAGCGCCGTCAGCACCGGATGGCCCTCCAGCGCCCGCGCGTCGCTGCGCCGCCGCAGC
The DNA here is from genome assembly GCF_040645715.1 of Spirillospora sp. NPDC046719. Classification (NCBI taxonomy): domain Bacteria; kingdom Bacillati; phylum Actinomycetota; class Actinomycetes; order Streptosporangiales; family Thermomonosporaceae; genus Spirillospora; species Spirillospora sp. NPDC046719. The sequence goes on from NZ_JBEYYT010000404.1 coordinate 1,766, forward strand.
ACCTCCTGCACGGTCAGCAGCCGCTGCCGCGACCGGTCCAGCAGGTCCAGCCGCACGCACGCCGGCTCCGGGCCGTCCCCTATGTCGTCGACGCCGCGCGCGAACGCGTAGATCGCGCTCATCGCGCGGCGCTTCGGCGGCGGCATCAGCCGTATCCCGTAGGAGAAGTTGCGGGCCTCCTCGCGCACCACCCGCTCGCAGTGCCGGTACGCCCCGGCGACCTCTTCGGCACGCTCACACGTCTCTGAAACCGTCATCGCTCAGCCCCTTCCCAGTGCGCGCGCCCACCCGGCCAGCACTGCGGCCCGGCGGGGACGCGGCGGATGCGCGAGCACGTCGTAGCGGGCCCCGGCCAGCGCCTCCAGCGCCGCCCTCCCGCCGGCCACGTAGCCGCCCACGGCGACCCGGGCCCATCCGGACAGTCCCCTCATCAGCGGCGCGGCGCCGCGGTCCAGCAGGTCGCGGGCGCGCCCGGCCTCCAGGGCCAGCACGCCGCGCAGCCGCGTCGGCGTCGCCCGGCGGGCCAGGTCGGCGTCCTCGCAGCCGAACCTGCGCAGGTCCTCGGCGGGCAGGTACACGCGCCCGGCGCGGTGGTCCTCCGCGACGTCCTGGCAGTGCTCGATGATCTGCAGCGCCGTGCAGACCCGGTCCGACGCCCCCTCCAGCCCGGCGCCCTGGGCGCCGAACACGTGCAGCACGACGCGGCCGACGGGGTCGGCCGACAGCGCGCAGTACTCCACCAGCTGCTCGAACGTCTCGTAGCGGTGGACGACCTGGTCCTGCCGGTTCGCCTCGACCAGCCGCCGGAACGGCTCGGCCGGGATCCCGTGCGCGTGCACCGTGCCGGCCAGCCGCCGCAGCTGCGGCAGCTTCGGCGTCCCGCCCTTGTAGACCAGGTCCAGGTCGTCGTCGACCAGGGCCAGCAGGTCCGCGCGCTGCTCGGGCGGCGGCTCGTCCCCGATGTCGTCGACGAGCCGCGCGAAGCCGTAGACGGCCCGCAGGTCGGCGCGGTGCCGGGCGGGCAGCAGCCGCGCGGCGACCGGGAAGTTCTCCCGTGCCGCCAGCGCGTCCAGCATCCGGTCGTGGTCGAACGCGCTCCAGGGTGAATCGGTGATCACCATTGTGAGATTCGCCGGTCCGGCACTAAAGAAACTCTGGCCAAGGTATGGACTTATTGAAGCGCCGCGTGTCCCGGGCTGAACCGTTCCAGAGTCCCTGGCGTCTGGGTCATTGAACTGCCCATCATTCGCGTAAAGGCCGTTCAGAGAGGAAGTCCGGACATGCGGGGAACCGGCACACGTTGGGGGACGATGGTGGGGCTCATGGGGGTGAGCGCGGTCCTGGCCACCGGCTGCGGGGGCGCCGGGGGGACCTCGCACGCCGCCGTCAAGAGCGCGGGGGGCAAGAGCACGGGGGCCAAGAGCACGGCGCCGGCCGCGCCGGCGACGCCGGCCGCGCGGAAGCTGACGTTCGACCTGGTCAAAGGGCTGGGCGAGCGCGTCCTCGGGGGCGACCGGGCGTGCGGTTACGGCGAATGGAACGACGGCACGTTCGCGATCGACAAGCCGTACTCGAAGCAGACGACGTTCTACCGCGAATACAGCTGCTACGAGAAGAAGGGCGAGCTGTTCCCGAACGCGGCGGGACAGATGACCTATGCCGAGTTCGGCACCCCGGCCCAGGCGACCGCCTACGGAAACTACACCAAGACGAACATTTCGGCCGTCGCGGTGCTGGTTTCGGACAACGCCGCGGTCACCATGAACATCGGCTATCTCACCGCGAACAAGATGACGCTGCTGAAGCAGGTCCAGCAGGCCTGCGGCGGCTGCGGCACCGTGATCCCCGGAACGCACGCCTCCGACCCGGTCCCGGGCCACGTCGACAAGTCCTGACCGCCGGTGAGCCCCGTCCCGCCCCCCCCCCGCCCGGGCCCCGCCGGGGCC
>NZ_JBEYYT010000404.1:3721-8466 GCF_040645715.1 Spirillospora sp. NPDC046719
GCGCCGGCCACACGCCCACCCGGCCGCCCCGCGGCGCCCCCCCCCCCCCCCCCCGCCGGGACGGGGCCCCGCGGGGGCGGGACGGGGGCACGCAGGCGCCGTTAGGCTCGCGGGATGCCGACCGAGCGCGAGATCACCGAGCCCGTCGACCTGTGCCTCCCCGACGGGCGCCTCAACCCGGCGGCGGTCGGCTGGACGCGCCGCCCCCTGCACCGCGCGAACCTGCGCGGCTGGGGCCGCGCGAAGCGCTGGGAGTACTGGGGCGTCGTCACGCCCCGGCACATCATCGGGATCGTCGCGTCGTCGCTGGACTACGCGGGCGTGCACGGCGTCTATGTCCTCGACCGCGAGACCGGCGAGGAGACCGCCAGGGACGCGGTGGTCCCGTTCGCGCGCGGCGCCGCGTTCCCCGACCGCAGCGGCGAGGGCGAGGCCGCCGTCCGCGGCGGGGGAGTGGCGGTCGGCATCCGGCAGCGCCCCGGCGGCACCTCGCTGCGCGCCGCCGCGCGCGGCGTCCGGATCGAGCTGGAGATCTCGCTGCCGGACGGCCACGAGTCGCTCGGCGTCGTGATCCCGTGGAGCGACACCCGGTTCCAGTACACGGTGAAGGACGTGGGCCGGCCCGTGCACGGACGGCTGGTCCTCCCGTCCGGCGAGCACGCCATCGGCGGCGACGAGTCGTGCGCCGTCCTCGACCACGGGCGCGGCAAGTGGCCGTACCGGATGACGTGGAACTGGGCGGCCGCCGCCGGCCCCGGCGTCGCGCTCCAGCTCGGCGGCAAGTGGACCGCCGGCACCGGCCTGACCGAGAACGCGCTCTTCGTCGGCGGCCGCCTGCACAAGATCGGCGACGAGCTGGAATGGACCTACGACCGGTCCGGCTGGACCCGCCCCTGGGCCATCCTCGGCGACCGCGTCGAGGTGGAGTTCCGGCCCTTCCACGAGAAGGTCTCCCGGGTCGAGCTCGGCGTCGTCGGCAGCGAGACGCACCAGTGCTTCGGGCACTTCGCCGGGCGCGCCCGCACCGACGACGGCACCTGGATCGAGTTCGACGGACTCACGGGATGGGCGGAGGAGGCCCGCCAGCGCTGGTGAGGCAGGCGTCGACCGCGCGCACCGGCCGCTCGGGCGACGGTGGGGTCACAGGCGCAGGCCCTTGAACAAGGTGGTCAGCTGGCGGTCGTACAGGGCGGTGAGGTCCTCGGTGCCGCCGCCGTCCACCCAGTGCCGCATCACCGTCATCGAGACCGCGATGATCGCCGCCGCCGCGCACCGCACGTCCAGCTCGGTGGCGTCCCGGCCGGTCCGGTCCGCGATCGCCGCGGCCACCGCGTCCTGGTTGCGCAGCTGCTCGTCCATCGCGCGGGCCCGGATGCCGGGGTCGGTGAACGACAGCCGGATCCGGGTGAACAGCTCCTCGCGGTCGGCCTCCAGGACGCGGCCCAGCGAGTCGGCCATCGAGTGCCGGAGCGACAGCAGCACCGGCTCGTCCGCCGGGCGCGCGGCGAGCGCGTCGACGAGCGCCGAGTCGTACTCGTCCGACAGGATCACGTCCTCCTTCGCCGGGAAGTAGCGGAAGAACGTGCTGGGGGAGACCTCGGCCGCCTCGGCGATCTGGTCGACGGTCGTCGCCTCGTAGCCCTGCTCGGCGAACAGCCGGTACGCCGCGCGCCGGATCGCCAGCCGGGTCTTCGCCTTCTTGCGCTCGCGCAGCCCGCACGTCTTGCCGGCCGGGGTCTCCCTGGTGCTCATGCCGGCAATTCTCCCGCGTGCGCGGCGGGCACCGGGGCTGCGGCGGCGTTCCGCCCTGCCTGTGCGGCGCCTGCGCGTCGACCGGGAAGGAAGGCGACCGCGAGGACGGCGGCGAGAAGGGCCGCGCCCGCGCAGACCAGCAGCGTCAGGTCCATCCCGTGGACGAACGCGCTGTGCGCGGACGCCGCCAGCGCCCCGTCGTGCAGTCGTCCGGCCACCGCGTCCGCGCCGGTCACCGAGCCGCGCGCCGCGTCCGCCGCCGCGTCCGGGAGCCCCGCCACCGACAGCCGCGCCAGGTACCCCGCGTTCAGGACGCTGCCGAGCGCCGCGACGCCGAGCGCCCCGCCGAGCTGCTGGATCGTCTCCAGCAGGCTCGTCCCCGTGCCGGGGCCGTCCTCCGGAAGCGACCCGATCACCATGCTCGTCGCCGGGACGATCGCCAGCCCGAACCCGAGACCCGCCAGCGAGAGCCACCCGGCGGTCGCGCCGTAGCCGTCGCCGGGGCCGGTGGCGGCGCCGAGCAGCGCGCCGCCCGCGAGGAGCAGCAGTCCAGCGGGGATCACGACGCGGGCGCCGAGCCGCAGGACGAGCGGCTCGGCCAGCGTCGCCGCCGCCATCAGCCCGCCGATCAGCGGCAGCAGCCGCAGCCCGCCGCCGAACGCGCCGTTCCCCAGCACCGCCTGCAGGTACTGCGGGACGACGAACAGCAGCCCCATCACCGCGAAGTTGACGAAGACGGCGATGATCGCGCCCCACCGGAACGTCCCGTCCGCGAACAGGCCGAGGTCGACCAGCGGCGCCGCCGCCCGGCGCTGCCGCCGCACGAACAGCGCCATCAGCACCGCGCCGGCGGCGAGCGGCACCAGCACGGACGCGCTGCCCCAGCCGTGCTCGGGCACCTGGATGGTCCCGTAGACGAGCGCGATGATGCCGAAGGTGCCGAGCACCGTGCCGAGGTAGTCGAACGGCCTGCCGTCCCGCGCGCGCGGGCCGTCCGCTGGGAGCAGCCGCAGGCACGCGATCGCGGCGAGCACCGTCACCGGCACGTTGAACAGGAACACCGACCCCCACGGGAAGTGGTCGAGCAGCCAGCCGCCGACGAGCGGGCCGATCGGCATCCCGACCGCCGTCGCCGCCGTCCACACGCCGATGGCGCGCGGCAGCTCGTCCCTGCCGAACACGCGCGGCAGGATCGCCATCGACAGCGGCGTGATCATCGCCGCGCCGAGGCCGAGGACCGCGCGCGCCGCGATCACCTGCCCGGCCGTCCCCGCCAGCGCGCCCGCCGCGGACGCCAGCCCGAACAGCGCGATCCCGCCCACCAGCAGCCGCCGGTGGCCGTACCGGTCGCCGAGCAGCCCCGCCGGGAGCATCCCCACCGACAGCGCCAGCAGGTAGCCGCCGCCGATCCACTGCAGCTGCGCGCTGGTCGCGCCCAGCTCGTCCGACAGCGTGGGCAGCGCGACGTTGATGATCGTCCCGTCCAGCCCCACGATCAGCACGCTCAGCGTGAGCGCCGCCAGCGCCCACCACCGCCGCGCGGAGCGCTCGGGGTGCGTCGTCGTCGTCATCATGCCGTCCTCCTTGAAATGACAGTGAACTAGATTTTGATAGTGCACTGTCATTTGGGAGCCGTCAACCGTTTTCGATCCACTGCTTCCGGACGTGCGCTTGGCGGCAAACGGGCATAGGTCGGCGTCCTATCGGTGGTCCGCCACCTCCTGGCCTTGTGAGACTGCCGTTCATGCCGCGCGGTCTCCGGGTGCGCGGCGCGACGCCTGCCGAGGCGGCCCGCCTCGGTGCCGGGCCTTGAGAGAGGAGAAGTACATGGCGACGTTCGTTCTCGTGCCCGGCGGTTGGCGCGGCTCCTGGACGTACGAGGCGGTGGTCCCGCTGCTGGAACGTGCTGGCCATACCGTCCACGCGCTGACCCTGACCGGCCTGCGGCCGGATGACGACGAGGCGACCGTCGCGTCCGCCAACCTCGACACGCACGCCGAGGACGTCCTGCGGCTCCTCGACCGCGCCGGCATCACCGGCGCGACGCTGGTGGGGCACAGCTACGGCGGGATGGTGATCGCCGCCGCCGCCGACCGCGCCGCCGGGCGGGTCTCGCGGCTGGTGCATCTCGACGCCTACGTGCCGCGCGACGGCGAGTCGTGCTGGTCGTCGACGACCGAGCGCTTCCGGGAGATGTTCGCCGCCGGCGCCGCGGCCACCGGCTACGCCGTCCTGCCGCCGGGCGGCGGCGATCCCCGGCGCCGGCCCCACCCGCTCGCCTCGTTCCTGCAGGCGGCCCGGCTCACCGGCGCGCTCGCCCGGGTCCCTCGCCGGGAGTTCGTCTACTGCTCGGGATGGGAGGACCGGACGCCCTTCGCCGAACTCCGCGGCCGGCTCCTGGCCGATCCCCGGTGGCGGGTCCACGATCTGCCGACCGGTCACGACGCCATGCGCGAGGCCCCCGAGGCGGTCGCGGCCCTACTGCTCGCCGGGAGCGACACGGTGGAGACGAGGCCCACGGACGCATAGAGGCGGAGGGCCAACGGGAAGCCTCGACGAATCCGCGCGGGGATGGATCGAGGTGGTCGTGCTGGGGTGGTCCCACGGGGTGGACGCGCGGGGTGGACGCGCGGGGGTGATCACGCTGGGCGGTCGCGCTGGGGTGGTCGCATCGGGGTGATCGTGCTGGGGGTGGTCGTGCTGGGGGTGGTCGTGCTGGGGGTGGTCGTGCTGGAGGTGGTCGTGCTGGGGGCGTGCCGGGGGTGGTCGTGCTGGGGCGTGCCGGGGGTGGTCGTGCTGGAGGGTGCCGGGGGTGGTCGCATCGAGGTGACGCCATTGAGGTGACGTCATCGACGGATCGCGATCGGTATGAGGGGTTGTTCGGGCGATGGGAGTGAAGGGTGTTCGGGTGGTGGGGTGGCGCTTGCGTACGGGGCCGCCCCTCCAAAGTCAAGGGCGCCTTCGGCGTCGCTTCGCGATGGACTTCGTCCACC
>NZ_JBEYYT010000405.1:0-8458 GCF_040645715.1 Spirillospora sp. NPDC046719
GCGCGGGCGGCCGTCCGGGACGGACCGGTGAGAAAATGTGACACGACGCCAGGCGGTTCTTCTAGCCTGGCGTCTGTCATTCCCGGGCGCCCGCCCGCCGGGCGGCCCGGGAACACGGCGGCCGACCGCCGTCGTTCCTACTGTGGATCCCGAGGTGATCGACCAGGTGTACGTGGGTGCTCTGACGCTCGACCTGCTGCTGGGGGACGTACGGTCGCTGAAGCAGAAGCGGTCGGTGGTCCGGCCCATCATCGCCGAGGTGCGCAAGCACTTCCCGGGGGTGGCCGTCGCCGAGACCGGTGACAACGACCTGCACCGCAGAGCGGAGATCGGGATCGCCGTGGTCTCGGGCACCGCGGCCAACTGCACCCAGGTGCTCGACCAGTGCGAGCGCCTGGTGTTCGGGCGGCCGGAGATCGAGCTGCTGTCCGCGCGGCAGCGGCTGTACAACGACGAGGACTGACCGGCCGGAGTCCCGGCGCCGCCCCGGCGGAGCGGAGGACGGCCGGCCGGCACACCGGGGCCCGCGGGGGTTCGTCCCCAGCGGGACCTCGCGACCATAGAGAAAGGGAGTGCGATCATGGTGGACGCAGCTCGGGCGCGCAAGCTCGCCGACCGCATCCAGCAGATCGTGGCCGAGATGCTGGAGAGGCGGATCAAGGATCCGCGGCTCGGCTTCGTGACCGTGACGGACACCCGCATCACCAACGACCTGCGCGACGCCACCGTGTACTACACGGTGTACGGGTCGGACGGCGAGCGCGCCGAGACGGCGGCGGCCCTGGAGAGCGCCAAGGGCGTCATCCGGTCGGAGGTGGGCAGGAAGACCGGGGTCCGGCACACGCCCAGCATCACGTTCGTCATGGACTCCCTGATGGAGAACGCGGCGCATATCGACGACCTGCTCGCCAAGGCCCGCGCGAGGGACGCCGAGGTGGCGAGGGCAGCGCAGGGCGCGGCCCCGGCGGGGGAGGCGAACCCCTACCGCGAGCCCCCCTCCGCCGAGGACCTCGACGAGGACGAGGATCTGGACGACCTGGGCGCCGCGGAGGACGGTGAGGACGGCCGGTCCGGACGCCCGTCGTCGTGAACGGGCCGGAGGGGCGTGCGGAGGCATCGGGCTCCGCCCGGACCGGGGAGTGCGCCCTGCACGGGATGGGCGGTCACCTGGCGAGCGGCCATGACATCGTGCCGCGCGGCGGCGGCGTCCGCGGCGGCTCACCGGCGCAGCCCGCCCTGATCTCGAACGGCTCCGAGTCCGGCGGCTCCGAGGCTGGCGGCTCCGCTTCGAACGGGGCCGGTTCCAACGGGGCCGCTCCGAATGGCGCTGGGGTGAACGGCTCCGGCTCCGGCGGCGCCGGGGCGAACGGCTCGGCTCCGAACGGGGCCGGGGTGAACGGTGCCGAGGCACAGGCGGCGGTGCCGGCAACCGTCCGGATGGCGCCGCCGGAGACCGAGTACGCCGGTACGGGCACCGACGGAGCCGACGCGGCCGGCGGCACCGATGGAGCCGACTGGTCCGACGCGCCGGACGCCGCCCCTGACCGCCTGGACTGGGACCGGGCCGTCGAGCTGATCGAGGCGGCCGACGAGGTGTGCCTCGCCTGCCACATCGCCCCGGACGGGGACGCGCTCGGCTCGATGCTCGCGCTCGCGCAGGCGCTGCACGCGCTGGGCAAGCGCTGCCTGGCCTCGTTCGGCGAGCCGTTCGCGGTGCCGGCGATCCTGCGGTTCCTGCCGGGCCAGGAGTTCCTGGTCGAGCCCGCCCGGATGCCGGCCGCGCCGGCACTGATGATCTCCCTGGACGCGGCGGGGCAGGCGCGGCTCGGGTCGCTCGCGGAGGCGGCGGGGCGGGCCGGCGCGCTGATCGTCATCGACCACCACGCGTCCAATGTCGGGTTCGGCGGCGTCCGGCTGGTCGATCCCGACGCGGCCGCGACGGCGGTGCTGGTCGAGGAGCTGATCCGGCGGCTCGGCGTGCCGCTGGACGGCGACATCGCGCAGGGCCTGTACGCGGGCCTGGCCAGCGACACCGGCTCGTTCAAGTACCCGTGCACGACGCCGGAGGTGCACGACCTGGCGGGGCGGCTGCTGGCGGCGGGCGTCCGGCCGGAGGAGGTGAGCCGGGAGCTGTGGGACCGGGCGCCGTTCGGCTACCTCCAGGTGCTGGCCGGGGCGCTGTCGCGGGCCCGGCTGGAGCGCGACGCGGCGGACGGCCGCGGCCTGGTCTGGACGACGATCGCCCGCTCCGACCGGGAGGCCCGCGACGTCCCCTACGACCAGCTGGAAGGCGTGATCGACCAGCTCAGGCGGACCGACGAGGCCGAGGTCGCGGTCGTGCTGAAGGAGAACGACCGGGGCGAGTGGTACGTGTCGACGCGCGCGAAGGGCGCGGTCGACGTCGGCCGGGCCTGCGTGGCGCTGGGCGGGGGCGGGCACCGCACCGCCGCCGCGTTCACCATGGGCGGGGAGCCCGCCTGGATCATCGACCGGCTCCGGGCCGCGCTGCGCGGGCCGGACCGCACCGACGAGCAGACCGACGAGTAGAGAGCGCGCGCGTGGAGAACTCGGGACTTGTCATCGTGGACAAGCCGGCGGACTGGACCTCGCACGACGTGGTCGGGAAGATGCGGCGGCTGGCGAAGACGCGGCGCGTCGGCCACGCGGGGACGCTGGACCCGATGGCGACGGGCGTGCTCGTCCTCGGCGTCGGCAAGGCGACCCGGCTGCTCGGCCATCTCGCGCTGACCGAGAAGGGGTACGACGCGACGATCCGGCTGGGCGAGTCGACCAACACCGACGACGCCGAGGGCGAGATCACCGCCACCGCGTCCGCCGCGGGGGTGTCCGACGAGGCGCTGGCCGCCGGGATCGCGGCGCTGACCGGGCCGATCGAGCAGGTCCCGCCGCAGGTCAGCGCGATCAAGGTGAACGGGCAGCGGGCGTACAAGATGGCCCGCAAGGGCGAGGAGGTCGAGCTCGCCGCGCGGCCGGTGACGGTGCACGAGTTCCGGGTGCTGGACGTCCGCCGGCACGGCGAGGTGATCGACGTGGACGCGTCGGTGTCGTGCTCGTCCGGCACGTACATCCGGGCGCTGGCCCGTGATCTCGGCGCGTCGCTCGGCTGCGGCGGGCACCTGACGGCGCTGCGGCGCACCCGGGTGGGCCCGTACGACCTAGCGATGGCCCGCACGCTCGACCAGCTCGGCGAGAAGCTGGAGATCCTGCCGATGGCGGAGGCGGTCGCGGCGGCGTTCCCGCGCCGGGACGTGTCGGAGGACGACGCCCGCAAGGTCGCGCACGGCGGGCGTCTCGCCGCGGCCGGCCTGGGGCCGGGCCCCGTCGGCGTGTTCGCGCCGGACGGGACCCTCCTGGCCCTGGTCGAGGAGCAGGGCCGGGTCGCCAAGCCCCTCGCCGTCTTCGTCGGCTGACGCGGCGGCCCCGGCCAGGGTTGAGAACCGGGGCCCGGCCGGGGGTTGAGAACCGGGGCCCGGGCAACGGATCATGCGTGTCGACGGACGTCCGCGCTCGCCGGGCGGAGGGGCGCGTGGCGAGCGTCACCTCGCGGCGGCGGTGCGCGCGAACCTACGGTGGCGTAACCTACGTGACCGTAGGTTAGTTGCAGAGGAGGCTGCCAATGAACACGGTGACCGATCCCGTGACCGACCCCGCCGGCGACCCGGAAGCGGGCGCCGCGGTCGCGTCCCCGACCAAGCCGCGGATGCGCGGCTGGCTGCACCTCGGCGCGTTTCCCGCCGTCATGGTGGCCGGGCTCGTGCTCGTCGCGCTCGGCCCCACCCCGCTCGCCCGGCTCTCCTCGGCCGTCTACGTCGCCACGTCCGGGCTGCTGTTCGGGATCTCGGGGACGTACCACCGGCAGGCCGACTCGCACCGGCTCATCGAGGTGCTGCGCCGCTTCGACCACGCCAACATCTACCTGATCATCGCGGGGACCTACACGCCGTTCGCCGTGCTGGCCCTCGACGGCGGCGTCCGCATCGCCGTCCTGATCACGGTGTGGACGGGAGCCGTCGCCGGTGTGGTGTTCCGCACCACCTGGATCGGCGCCCCGCGCGCGCTCTACGTGACCCTCTACATCGTGCTGGGCTGGGTCGCCGTGTTCTTCCTGCCGCAGTTCCTGGACGGTGCGGGCCTCGTCGCCTGCCTCATGGTCGCGCTCGGAGGCATCTGCTACAGCGTCGGCGGGATCGTCTACGGGCTGCGCAAGCCCAACCCGTCGCCGCGCTGGTTCGGCTTCCACGAGGTGTTCCACGCCTGCACGCTCGCCGCGTACGTCCTGCAGTACATCGCCGTCTCGTTCGTCGTCTACCAGGCCGGGTGACGGCCGGGCGGGCCCGAAGCGCGCCCCCTCGGTAACGGCACCGGACGGCGCATGGCACCCTTATGTCGACAGAAGAACCCGCAGGGGACGTCCTACGCAGGGAGAGCATGGTGCGGCGCTGGCATGGCCTCGACGAGGTTCCCGCCGACTGGGGCCGTTCGGTGGTCACCATCGGGGTGTTCGACGGGGTGCACCTCGGTCATCAGCGGATCGTGGGCGCCGCCGCCGAGGAGGCGCGCCGCCGCGGCCTGCGCTCGGTGACGATCACCTTCGACCCGCACCCCGACGAGGTCGTCCGGCCCGGCACCCACCCGCCGCTGCTGGCCACCACCCAGCGGCGCATCGAGCTGCTGGAGGGCCTCGGCACCGACGCCGTCGTGGTCGTGCCGTTCACGCTGGACCTGTCGAGGACGCCGCCGGACGAGTTCGTCCAGCAGGTCCTGGTGGACCGGCTGCACGCCGCGCACGTCATCGTCGGCGAGGACTTCCGGTTCGGGCACAAGGCCAAGGGCGACGTCGCGCTGCTGAAGGAGCTCGGCGAAAAGTACGACTTCACCGCCGAGGGCATGCCGCTGGTCGCCAACGGCGACACGATCTCCTCGACCTACATCCGCGAGCGGCTGGAGTCCGGCGACGTCGCGGGCGCCGCCGCGGCGCTCGGCCGCCCGCACCGCGTCGAGGGCGTGGTCGTCCGCGGCCACCAGCGGGGCCGGGCGCTCGGCTTCCCCACCGCGAACCTGGAGACGCTGCCGCACACCGCGATCCCCGCGGACGGTGTGTACGGGGGCTGGCTCGTCGCCGACACCGACCGCTACCCCGGCTTCCGCTGGCCCGCCGCGATCTCCATCGGCACGAACCCGACGTTCGAGGGCGCGGGGGAGCGGACCGTCGAGGCGTACGCCCTCGACCGCGACGACCTCGACCTGTACGGCGAGCACATGGGCGTCGACTTCACCGCCCGCATCCGCGACACGCTGAAGTTCGACTCGATCGAGGCCCTCATCGAGGAGATGCGCCGCGACGTGGCGAGGGCCCGCGAGATCACTTCCTGAGGCCGTCAAGCGAGGTTCTCGGGCCGGTAATGCGGTCAGGCCGACATGGTACGGTGAAGAGTCGCCGGGTGGGTCCCGGCGCGGCTGGGCTGCACCCTCATGCGGCCCGCCACCTCTCAAAACGCACCATGCGGACCCGAGTGCCCACCGGCCCGGATCTGCGGGTGACGATCTCATCGAAGGAGCCACGTGTCGCTCGACACCGCCACCAAGAACCAGATCATCGCCGAGTACGCGACCACTGAGGGTGACACCGGATCCCCGGAGGTCCAGGTCGCGCTGCTGACGCGCCGCATCAACGATCTGACCGAGCACCTCAAGGAGCACAAGCACGACCACCACAGCCGCCGTGGCCTGCTGCTGCTGGTCGGCCGTCGTCGCCGGCTCCTGAAGTACCTGAGCAACAAGGACATCAACCGCTACCGGCAGCTGATCGAGCGACTCGGTCTGCGCCGCTAGCACGGTGAGGGAGTGGCCCGCCGGGCCGCTCCCTCTCTTTCTATGACCCGGGCGGGCCGCGACGGCCCGCCCGGCGGTAAAACCGAAGAGAAGACCCTCGCGGACACCGCTGGTGCGGGCCGGTCCTCGGTAGTGGCTTCCGGATCCGTTCCGCCGCATCGGCGGACCTGACGATCCGGGTGCTTCGATCGAAGACCGGCAGCGTGACAAGCCACGGGAAACGGCCGCGAGGACCGACGCCGAAACCTGAGGAGGTTTCCCGTGACAGAAGCCGTGCGCATCGACGGAGCGCAGAGCACCGAGGCCGTGATCGACAACGGCACGTTCGGCACCCGCACCATCCGCTTCGAGACGGGCCGGCTGGCCCGTCAGGCGGCCGGCTCCGCCGTCGCCTACCTCGACGACGAGACCATGGTGCTGTCCGCGACCACCGCGTCGAAGAAGCCCAAGGAGAACCTGGACTTCTTCCCGCTGACCGTGGACGTCGAGGAGCGGATGTACGCGGCCGGGCGCATCCCCGGCTCGTTCTTCCGCCGCGAGGGCCGGCCGTCCGAGGACGCGATCCTGACCTGCCGGCTGATCGACCGCCCGCTGCGGCCGTCGTTCCGCAAGGGGCTGCGCAACGAGATCCAGATCGTCGAGACGATCATGGCGCTGCACCCCGACCACCTGTACGACGTCGTGGCGATCAACGCCGCGTCGATGTCCACCCAGCTCGCCGGGCTGCCCTTCTCCGGCCCGATCGGCGGCGTCCGCGTCGCGCTGATCGAGGGCCAGTGGGTCGGCTTCCCGACCCACCCGGAGCTGGAGCGCGCGACCTTCGACATGGTCGTGGCCGGCCGGGTGCTGGAGGACGGCGACGTCGCGATCATGATGGTGGAGGCGGAGTCCACCCGCGACACCCTCAAGCTCGTCGCCGAGGGCGCGACCGCCCCGACCGAGGAGACGGTCGCGCAGGGCCTCGAGGCGGCCAAGCCGTTCATCAAGGTGCTGTGCCAGGCGCAGAGCGAGCTCGCGGCCGTCGCCGCGAAGGAGACCGCCGAGTACCCGATCTTCCTGGACTACCAGGACGACGTGCTCGCCGCCGTCACCGACGCCGTCAGCGAGGACCTCGCGCAGGCGCTGACCATCGCCGGCAAGCAGGAGCGCGAGTCCCGGCTCGACGAGATCAAGGCCGGCGCGGTCGAGAAGCTCGGCGAGCAGTTCGAGGGCCGCGAGAAGGAGATCTCCGCCGCCTACCGCGCCGTGACCAAGAAGCTCGTCCGCGAGCGGGTCATCCGCGACGGGCTGCGCATCGACGGCCGCGGCCTGAAGGACATCCGCCAGCTCACCGCCGAGGCGCACGTGCTCCCGCGGGTGCACGGGTCGGCGCTGTTCGAGCGCGGCGAGACGCAGATCCTCGGCGTGACGACGCTGAACATGCTCCGCATGGAGCAGATGATCGACACGCTGAACCCCGAGCGCACCAAGCGCTACATGCACAACTACAACTTCCCGCCGTACTCCACCGGCGAGACCGGCCGGGTGGGCTCGCCCAAGCGCCGCGAGATCGGGCACGGCGCGCTCGCCGAGCGCGCGCTGATCCCGGTGCTGCCGTCCCGCGAGGAGTTCCCGTACGCGATCCGGCAGGTGTCGGAGGCGCTCGGGTCCAACGGCTCCACCTCGATGGGCTCGGTCTGCGCGTCCACCATGTCGCTGCTGGACGCGGGCGTCCCGCTCAAGCAGATGGTGGCGGGCATCGCGATGGGCCTGATCAGCGAGGGCGGCGAGTACGTCACGCTGACCGACATCCTCGGCGCCGAGGACGCCTTCGGCGACATGGACTTCAAGGTCGCCGGCACCCGCGACGTCATCACCGCGCTGCAGCTCGACACCAAGCTCGACGGCATCCCCGCCTCGGTGCTGGCCGCCGCGCTGAAGCAGGCCAAGGGCGCCCGGCTGGCGATCCTGGACGTGATGCAGGAGGCCATCGAGGCGCCCGCCGAGATGAGCCCGAACGCGCCGCGGATCATCACGATCAAGGTCCCGGTCGACAAGATCGGCGAGGTCATCGGCCCGAAGGGCAAGATGATCAACTCGATCCAGGACGACACCGGCGCCGACATCACGATCGAGGACGACGGCACGATCTACGTCGGCGCGACCGACGGCCCGTCCGCCGAGGCCGCGCGGACCGCGATCAACGCGATCGCGAACCCGCACATGCCGGAGGTCGGCGAGCGGTTCCTCGGCACCGTCGTCAAGACCACGACGTTCGGCGCGTTCGTGTCGCTGCTGCCCGGCAAGGACGGCCTGCTGCACGTCTCGCAGATCCGCAAGCTGCACGGCGGCGCCCGGATCGAGAACGTCGAGGACGTCATGGGCGTCGGCGAGAAGATCCAGGTCGAGGTCACCGAGATCGACCAGCGCGGGAAGCTGTCGCTGGTGCCCGTCGAGGTGATCGAGCGCGAGTCCGCCGAGCGCGCCGAGCGCGGCGACGAGCCCGCCGCCGCCGAGGCCGACGGCGGCCCGGACGAGCTGGCTCCCGATGGGATCGGCCGGGAGCGTCGTGTAGGTGGGGGCGTAGTCGCGGGCGTCGGGCAGCGGAACGAAGGCGGTGCCGTTC
>NZ_JBEYYT010000406.1:0-8454 GCF_040645715.1 Spirillospora sp. NPDC046719
GGCCGCCGCCCCGGGTGCGCCCGTGACGGCGGCCGGCGGCGGTCAGGCCGGGACGGCGGCCCGGCGACGGGCCACCGAACGCTCGGTCAGGTAACCGAACAGCAGCCCGATCGTGCTCCACAGGACGAGCTGGACGCCCAGGGACGCGAGCCGGAAGTCCCACAGGACCGTGGCCGGGAAGTGCTCCGGAACCGCCTCGGGCTTCGGCGTGAGCCGGTACACGACCGCCAGCAGGACGGCGTAGCCGACCGCCGTCGCCGTGATCGCGTTCCAGGCGCCGAGCCGGGGGACGAGGCGGCGGCACACGATCACCGCCGCGGTCGTCGCCAGGATCCCCAGCGCCATCATGCAGAAGTACAGCGCCGTCCGGCCGCCGATCGTGGCCGGGTTGCCGACCGCCGGGGGCGTCGCCGGGTACTTCAGGAACGGCACCAGCTCGATCGCCACGAACCCGGCGAGGGCGACCAGGGCGGCGGTGGCGCGCGCGCCGAGCCGTCCCAGCCGTCCGGACGCGAAGGCGAACGCGATCGAGAACAGCCCGCCGAGCGCCGTCCCGTACACCGCCATGGCGGTGATCAGACCGGCGGTCTTCTGCACGGTGCGGCCGACGACCTCCGGCTCGTGCCCGGCGTGCTCGGCGTGCGCCCTGGCCTCCTCGAACGCGATGGCGTGCCCGACCTGCGGCTCCCCGTACAGCCAGGCGACGACCAGGGCGAGGGCGGCCGCGGCCAGGCCCGCGAGCATCCCGCGGACCAGCAGTGCTCTCATCATCGGCGCGGCCTAGTGGCAGGGGAAGCCGAGCAGGTGCCGGCCGTCGTGGGTGAACTCGTGCACCCAGGTGCCGCCGAAGACCGACGTGGCGCCCTGCTCGGCGCCGACGAAGTAGATCAGGATCGCGGCCAGCACGACGGCGAGCACCGCCCACGGCACGATGTCGCGGATCGGCAGGCGCAGCGGCGCCGCGGACGGCTCGGCCTGCGGGGACGTGGCGGACGGTACGGCGGACTCGGCCATGTCGGGATCTCCTCACGGGGTGCACTCGCCCCGGTTGCGGGAGGACGACGGGTCAGTGTCCTGACTCCCAGATCGCCGTCTCCCTCCGACCTTCCCGCCGGTGCGGCCGGCCGTGGTCGTGCTGGGGGAGACTCCCTGGTCACAGTGGCGGGACCGTCCTGGATTCGCACCAGGTTCCTGCGCACCGTCGCCTCGATGTGAACTTGTCGAGGAGAGCGTCTCCTCTCCCCACCGGCGCGTCAAGCCCGCGAAGGGTGACAAAGGTGACGTTCGGGGACCCGCGGGCGCGGGGACCGTCCCGCCGAGACACCGATACCGGGATATGAGACGCAAGCCCAAGCAGTGAGACGTTTGCAGTACAGTACGCCCATGGCTTCCCGCAGCATTCGTCTGGCCGTCATCCCCGGTGACGGGATCGGCCCCGAGGTGGTCGCCGAGGGACTGAAGGTCCTCGAGGCCGTCGCCCCGTCCAGCGGCCTCGCGTTCGAGCAGACCTCCTACGACCTGGGCGCCGCCCGCTGGCACCGGACCGGGGAGACGCTGCCCGACTCGGTGCTGGAGGAGCTGCGCGGCCAGGACGTCATCCTGCTCGGCGCCGTCGGCGACCCGAGCGTCCCGAGCGGGACGCTGGAGCGCGGGCTGCTGCTGCGGACCCGGTTCGAGCTCGACCACTACGTCAACCTCCGCCCGGTGAAGCTGTTCCCGGGCGTGAAGACCCCCCTCGCCGACGTCACGCCCGACGACATCGACATGGTCGTCGTCCGCGAGGGCACCGAGGGCCCCTACACGGGCGTCGGCGGCGTCCTGCGCAAGGGCACCGAGCACGAGGTCGCCACGCAGGAGAGCGTGAACACCGCCTTCGGCGTCGAGCGGGTCGTCCGCTACGCGTTCGAGGTCGCGGCGTCGCGCCCGCGCAAGAAGCTGACGCTCGTCCACAAGGACAACGTCCTGACCTTCGCCGGTGATCTCTACCAGCGTGTCATGAAGCGGGTCGGCGCGGAGTACCCGCAGGTCACGACCGACTACTGCCATGTCGACGCGGCCACCATGTTCTTCGTCGGCCAGCCGCAGCGGTTCGACGTCGTCGTCACCGACAACCTGTTCGGCGACATCATCACCGACATCGGCGCCGCGATCGCCGGCGGCATCGGGCTCGCCGCGTCCGGGAACGTCAACCCCGACCGGACGGCGCCGTCGATGTTCGAGCCGGTGCACGGCAGCGCGCCCGACATCGCGGGGCAGGGCAAGGCCGACCCGACCGCCACGATCCTGTCGGTCGCGATGCTGCTCGACCACATCGGCGCGGGCGAGGCCGCCCGCCGCGTCGAGCAGGCCGTCTCCGACGACCTGGCCGAGCGCGGCGCGCTCGGGACGCGGTCGACCGCCCAGATCGGCGACGCGATCGCCAAGCGAGTATCGGGCTGAGGGCGCGCCTCTCTGGCCACGAGCAGGGACACTCCGGGCGCGCCTCGCGGCGCGCCCGGTTTTCCGTATGCGCCGCGTGCGAGGAGTGGGGTCGAGGAACAAAGTACGACAATAGGGACTAAGGACGCCGCAGCGGCAATGGGGCCGCGCCGGCGATCGGGAGAGGACGAACGGCGATGAGCGACACCCTGGACTTCGAGATCACGCTGACCGAGCGGCCCGCGACGGCCGCCGAGCGCGAGCGCGTCCTGGCCGATCCGGGCTTCGGCCGGTACTTCACCGACCACATGATCACCATCCGGTACTCGGCGGACCGGGGGTGGCACGACGCGAAGCTCGAACCGTACGGGCCGATCCCGATGGACCCGGCCAGCCAGGTGTTCCACTACGCCCAGGAGCTGTTCGAGGGCCTCAAGGCCTATAAGCAGCCGGACGGCTCGATCGTCACCTTCCGGCCGTACATGAACGCGGCCCGGATGAACCGCTCCGCCAAGCGGATGGCCATGCCGCAGATCCCCGAGCAGCTGTTCGTCGACGCCGTCGAGCTGCTGGTCGCCACCGACAAGGCGTGGGTGCCCGACACCGAGGGGCACAGCCTCTACCTGCGGCCGTTCATGTTCGCCACGACCTGCGCCCTCGGCGTGAACAGCCCGGCGCACGAGTTCCTCTTCATGATCATCGCCTCCCCGTCCGGGCTGTACTACCCGCGCGGGATCAAGCCCGTCTCGGTGTGGCTGTCGCAGGACTACACCCGCGCGGCGCCCGGCGGCACCGGCGAGGCCAAGTTCGGCGGCAACTACGCCGCGTCGTTCGCCGGCCAGGCCGAGGCCGTCGCGCAGGGCTGCGACCAGGTCGTCTGGCTCGACGCGGTGGAGCACCGCTGGGTCGAGGAGGTCGGCTCGATGAACCTGATGTTCGTCTACGGCTCCGGTTCCGACGCCCGGCTGCTCACCCCGGCGCTCACCGGCACGCTCCTCGCGGGCGTCACCCGCGACTCGATGCTCAAGCTCGCCCCGGACCTCGGCATACCCGCCGAGGAGGGCAAGATCAGCATCGACGAGTGGCAGGCCGGCTGCGCGTCCGGCGAGATCACCGAGGTGTTCGGCTGCGGCACCGCCGCGATCATCAGCCCGGTCGGCCGGGTCAGGGGCCGCGACCGCGAGTGGACGATCGGCGACGGCGAGCCCGGCGAGATCTCCATGAAGCTGCGGCAGGAGCTGGTCGGCATCCAGTACGGCACCCGCCCCGACCCCTACGGCTGGGTCCACAAGATCGCCTGATCCGTGGTGGCGCCCGATGGCGCGCCCGTCCCCGGGTGCGCGCCATCGGGCGCGGTCATGGCCAGCCGCGTCAGCGGCCGTAGCGGACCGAGGTGGTGAGCGCCGAGCCCGCGGTCTTCGGGCTCACCCCCCGCGCGTCCGGGTTGATCGCGTAGTGGAAGGCGAACCCGACGAAGGCCCGTCCGGGCCTGCCGCCGACCTGCACCGGGAAGGTGCAGGTGCCCGAGAGGACGTAGACCTTGCGGACGCGGTGCGGCCGGACCGTGGAGTGCCAGACGTAGCCGACCGGGACGACGTGCCGGTCGTGGTAGCGGCCGTTCAGCCCGGTCGCCGAACAGACCGCGTTGCCCCGCGCGATCGCCTTCAGCCTGCCGTTGGTGATCTGGAACGACCACGCCATCGGGTACTGCCGCGAGTACCGCCCGGTGAGCTTCACCTGCGCGTGGAACGCGCCGATCCGGTCCCGGTGCGCGAAGCTCTGATGCCGTTTGGTGAACACGAAGTATTGGGCCGCCGCGTCCGGGGCGCGGTGCCTCGGACGGTTCTGCGCGGACGCGGCCGAGGCGGCGCCGAGCGCCATTGCCAGAGCCGTTCCGGAGATCACGGCCGTCCGGCCGAATGTGTGCATGCGCATGACAGGCATTCCCTTCGGAAATGGTCGCCGCCCGCCGGGTCCGGCGGGCGGCCGTGCCGGGTCCGCCGCGGGGGGCCTCAGCTCCGGTTCGCCCGCCGCACGTCCAGCGCGCGGTAGGCGTAGCCGTCCTGCTCGGCTTCCTCCCAGGTGAACAGCACGCTCTCACCGGGATCCAGGGAGGCGAAGCCGCCGGGTGCGGTGCGGACGGCGGAGAAGTGCGCCCAGACCTCGCCCGGGACGTCCGGTGAGACGAGCACGCCCCAGCCGTTCTCGTCGTCCCAGGACGCGACCGTTCCGCGAACCGGATCCCCGCTCATCGCAAATCCCTCCTCCGGCGGACAGCGCGATCCTCGGTCATTTACCGGGCCATGCGCAAGCGTGTTTACGCGATGAAAACCTTACTTAACCATGGGAGATCATTTCCCGCACTTCTATAAAGCGTTATCGGCTGAAATGGCGGAGGAGTTCGCGATGTGCGCCGCTTGCGTCGTCGTCTCAGCATCCGAGACGGGTGTCCCATGCACGGCGGGCGGTGTGGCAGACTGGGCCGCATCATGCGCCTCAGCCTCGTCATTATCGGCTGGCGCGCCGGCAACTAACGGGACACCGCCGGCGCGCAGACCTCTCACGTCCGTGAGGGGTCTTTTTTGTGCCCTGGCGCTGATCACCCATTCCTGGGGGGACCCACACCATGCACGGCGACGACTTCCACGTCTACGACACCACGCTCCGCGACGGCTCGCAGCAGGAGGGGCTGAACCTCTCCGTCGGCGACAAGCTCGTCGTCGCACGCCACCTCGACGACCTGGGCGTCGGCTTCATCGAGGGCGGCTGGCCCGGGGCCAATCCCAAGGACACCGAGTTCTTCAGGCGGGCTCGAACAGAGCTCGACCTGAGGCACGCGCGGCTCACCGCGTTCGGCGCGACCCGCCGGGCCGGGGTGAAGGCGGCCGACGACCCCCAGGTCGCCGCCCTGCGCGAATCCGGCGCGTCCGTCGTGACCCTGGTCGCCAAGAGTCACGACAGGCACGTCGAGCTGGCCCTCCGCACGACCCTGGAGGAGAACCTCGCGATGATCCGCGACACGGTCTCCCACCTCCGTGCGGAGGGCCAACGAGTCTTCCTGGACGCCGAGCACTTCTTCGACGGCTACAAGGCCAACCGCGCCTACGCGCTGGAGGCCGTGCGCACCGCCGCCGAGGCGGGCGCGGACGTCGTCGCGCTCTGCGACACCAACGGCGGCATGCTGCCCGACGAGCTGGCCGACGTCGTCCACGAGGTCGTCGGCCTCGGTGTCCGCGTCGGCATCCACTGCCACGACGACTCCGGCTGCGCGGTCGCGAACTCGCTCGCCGCCGTGAAGGCCGGCGCGACCCACGTCCAGGGCTGCGCGAACGGCTACGGCGAGCGCAGCGGCAACGCCAACCTGTTCACCGTCATCGGGAACCTCCAGCTCAAGCGGGGCATGGACCTGGTATCGGACGCCCAGCTGGCCGAGATGACCCGGATCGCGCACGCGGTCTCCGAGGTCACCAACGTCGCGCCCAGCTCCCAGCAGCCCTACGTGGGCCTGTCGGCGTTCGCGCACAAGGCCGGGCTGCACGCCTCCGCCGTCAAGGTCGACCCGGACCTCTACCAGCACATCGACCCGGCGGCCGTCGGCAACGACATGCGGATGCTGGTCTCCAGCATGGCGGGCCGGGCGTCCGTGGAGCTGAAGGGCCGCGAGCTCGGCTACGACCTGTCCGGCGACAAGGCCAAGGCCGTCGTGGACAAGGTCAAGGAGCTGGAGTCCACCGGCTACACCTTCGAGGCCGCGGACGCCTCGTTCGAGCTGCTCCTGCGCGAGGAGCTGACCGGCGTCAGGCAGCGGCACTTCGAGGTCGAGTCGTGGCGGTCCATCGTGGAGCGCCGCCCGGACGGCTCCATGGTCAGCGAGGCGACCGTCAAGCTGCACGCCAAGGGCGAGCGGATCATCGCGACCGGCGAGGGCAACGGGCCCGTCAACGCCCTGGACAACGCGCTGCGCATCGCGCTCGGCCGGCTCTACCCGGAGCTGGCGCGGCTGGAGCTCGTCGACTACAAGGTCCGCATCCTGGAGGGCGCGCACGGCACCGACGCCCGCACCCGGGTGCTGATCGAGTCCGCCGACGGCGAGCGCGAGTGGGGCACGGTCGGCGTCGAGGACAACGTCATCGCCGCGTCCTGGCAGGCCCTGGAGGAGGCCGTCACCTACTGCCTGCTGCACGCGGGGTACGAGGCGGGCTAACCCGCGCGGCGTGGGGCATGATCGGGGGATGAGCACCGAGATCACCGACAATGCCGGAGAAGGCCGCTACGAGATCCGGGTGGACGGCGGCCTCGCCGGGTTCGCCGAGTACGAGCGGCGCGACGGCGCGGTCGTGTTCACCCATACCGAGGTCGATCCCGCCTTCGAGGGCAAGGGCATCGGCAGCGCCCTCGCCCGCGGCGCGCTGGACGACGTCCGCGCCAAGGGCGACCCGGTCGTGCCGCTCTGCCCGTTCATCAAGAAGTGGATCGAGAAGCACCCCGACTACCAGGACCTGGTGAAGGGGTGACCGCGGCGGCGGGCGCGGGCTCCCACGGGGCTCGCGCCCGCCGCGTCGCGGCCGGTCAGCCCTGCTTGGGGCCGGCGCTCTCGACGACCTCGAAGCCCCACAGCTCCGAGCCGGACGCGGCGGGCCCGCCGTGCCCGTGCCCATGGCCGTGGCCGGCCGGGCGGTCGGCGGCGGCCTGCGCGTGCCCGTGCTGGAACGCCTGGCTCTGCGTCCAGCGCTGGAAGTCCTCCTCGCTGCGCCACCGGGTGTAGACGAGGTACCGGTCCTGGCCCTCCACCGGCCGCAGCAGCTCGAAGCCCTCGAAGCCCTCCGCGGACTCCACCAGCCCCGCCCGCCCGGCGAAGCGCTTCTCGATCTCCTCGCGCATCTCCGGGTTCACGGTGAGGACGTTGATCTTCACGACGGACACGCTCGACCCCCTTCACGTCTTGTCGTGCCCACCGTACTCACATCGCCTGCGGCCAGGACGCGCCCCCCTCCAGCGTCAGCCAGGCGGCCAGCGACGCCTCCTTCACCCGCACCCGCACCCGCGCGTAACGGGCCGGGTCCACGAAGCCGGGCGCGGGCGCGAGCACGGTGTCGTAGACGAACTCCGACGCGACGAACGCCAGGTCGGCGCCGGTGTCGGCGACCCGCCGCTTCACCGCCGGCGCGTCCACCAGCCGCCGGGTCGTGATGATCGAGATGCCGGACACCCCGCGCGGGCCCTTCTGGACGGGCCCGACGTGCGCCGCCGCGCGGAGCTGGAGCCGCGCGGGCTCGGCGGCGCGCCGGTTGTACCGGCGCAGCTCCACGGCGAGCCGCGCCAGCATCGGGTCGAGGACCTGCTCGGTCGGCGTGCCCGGCGGGACGACGATGAGCGCGCCGTCGCCGCGGTCCTCGGTGTAGAGGTCGCCGAAGTCGATGCCGGACGCCGCGAACGCCTCCTCCAGCGACGCGTACATGGCGTCCAGGACGTGCCGCCGGTCGGCGTCGGTGCGGCGCGGCGAGCTGAACCCCTGGATGTCGGTGATCAGGATCGTGCAGTTGCCGCTCGGCCCGGCCGGCAGCGCGGGCCGCCGGTCCGGCTCGTCGCGCCGGCGCTCGGTCTGCCGCCGGTACACCTGGTCCTCCAGGACCGCCCGGACGCGCGGGTTGCCGTCCAGGAAGCCGGCGAACGCGCGGGCGTCCACCCGCAGCGCCCGCACGTCGCCCTCGGCGGTGACGGTGGCGGACCTGTCCCGGACCATCAGCGCTGCGCGCTCGCCGACCAGCTCCCCGGCGCCGCGGAACGCGAGGGTCCGCCGCTCGCCGCCCTCCCGGACCCACACGCGCGCCCAGCCGGCGAGGATGACGATCACCTCCTGCGCGAGGCCGCCCTCCCGGCAGAGCACGTCGCCCGCGCTGTAGACGTGGTCTTGTCCCCGTTCCAGCAGCTCGCGCCGCTCCGCGGCGGTGAGCGCGCCCCAGAACGCCGCGGCCGGCGCAGCCGGAAGCAGCTCGGGCGCGGCGTCCGGGGGAGCGGGGCCGGTGTCGGCGGGCA
>NZ_JBEYYT010000407.1:0-8398 GCF_040645715.1 Spirillospora sp. NPDC046719
GGCCCTGCGGGCCGCGGCGCCTGCGGGCGGGCACCCTGAGATTCCGATCCGCCATTGGGCGGACCGGGACGCGGCGCGGACGGGCGGGGCCCCTGGGGCCGCTTCTGGCCGCCTACGCGCCTGTCCCCCTGCTTGGAGGACGAACCGTTTGAGAAGGCTTCGGTAAGCCTGCGAACGACAGGCGCCTCGATCGTGGAGGACGCCGATCGTACGAACTCGCCCATTTCTTGGAGCTTGGCCATGACGACCTTGCTCTCGACACCGAACTCCTTGGCGAGTTCGTAAACCCGGACCTTGGCCACTGCACTCCCTACTCGGTCCGGGGGTGCGGCCACCGGACCGTCGTTAACCTGCCGTACTCATCGCGGCGTGCTCATCGAGCGCTCATAGCAATCTCGACCTGCTTCCGACTAGACGTCGCTTACCATTCGGCCATCCTGCTGCTGCGCGGCGTTCACCGCAAGCCGGTCCCGCAGCGCCGTACCGTCGAGCGGTCCCGGCAGGCGGAAAGCCCGCGGGAACGCCCGACGTCGCTCTGCGAGTTCGAGGCACCGCGGGTCGGGATGCAGATGCGCTCCCCGCCCCGGGAGCCGCCCGCGGGGATCGGGGACGATCTCGCCCTCGACCACCACCAGGCGCAACAGGTCGGACTTGGCCGTGCGGACCCGGCAGCCCACACACGTGCGTTGCGGAACTGCCCGGCCACGTTCCATGAGTCTACCGCGCCGAGGCGTCTGCGGGACCTGTCGCATGCTCTCCTGATTCGGAAGATCCGGATTCGCCGGCCTCGGGCGCCTTCGAGGCGGTCCGCCCGGACGGCCCCCCGCCCGCCGGCTCGGTGTCGGACCTGATGTCGATCCGCCAGCCGGTCAAGCGGGCCGCGAGCCGGGCGTTCTGCCCCTCCTTGCCGATCGCCAGCGAGAGCTGGTAATCGGGGACGATCACCCGTGCGACCCGGCCGTCGAGGTCGATCACCTCGACCGCTGAAACACGGGCCGGGGACAGCGCATTCCCGACGAACTCGGCCGGGTCGTCCGACCAGTCCACGATGTCGATCTTCTCGCCGTGCAGCTCGGCCATCACGTTGCGGACCCGGCTGCCGAGCGGGCCGATGCAGGCGCCCTTGGCGTTCACGCCGGGCTTGCGCGACCGCACCGCGATCTTGGTGCGGTGGCCGGCCTCGCGGGCGATCGCGGCGATCTCCACGGTGCCGTCGGCGATCTCCGGGACCTCCAGCGCGAACAGCTTGCGGACGAGGTTCGGGTGCGTGCGCGACAGCTGCACCGACGGGCCGCGGTGGCCCTTGCGGACCTGCACCACGTACGCGCGCAGCCGCTCGCCGTGGTCGTAGCGCTCGCCGGGCACCTGCTCCTGCGGCGGGAGCACCGCCTCCAGCCGGCCGAGGTCGACCAGCACGTTCCGCGGGTCCTTGCCCTGCTGGATGATGCCGCTGACGATGTCGCCCTCGCGCCCGGCGTACTCGCCGAACGTCAGCTCGTCCTCGGCGTCGCGCAGCCGCTGCAGGATGACCTGCTTGGCGGTGGTCGCCGCGATCCGGCCGAAACCGGTCGGGGTGTCGTCGTACTCGCGGAGGGCGTTGCCCTCCTCGTCGGTCTCCGTCGCCCACACGGTCACGTGCCCGCTCTGCCGGTCCAGCTCGACGCGCGCGCGGGGCGCGGCGCCCTCCGTCCGGTGGTAGGCGATCAGCAGGGCGTCTTCGATGGCCTTGACGGCCACATCGAGCGAGATGTCCTTCTCGCTCTCCAGGCCGCGCAGGGCGGTCATGTCGATGTCCACGAGGTTCCCCCCTCTAGTCCGGCTCAGCCGGAGAACGCGTTTCCTCGGCCTCGCCGGGCGGAACGGGCGAGCCGCCCCCCTCGGGGGGCGTGTCCTCCCGGGAGGACGGCCCCCCGGGCTCCCCGGAGAGGGGTTTGAACTCCACCTGGACGCGGCCGCGCCCCAGCTCGTCGAGGCCGAACCGGCGGCGCCGCGTCCCGGGGCTCCCCGGTCCGGCGGACTTGCCGCCGCCCTTGCCGGACCCCTTGGCCCGGACGGGGGCGACGTCGATCTCGACGGCCTCGTCGTCGGCCGCCACCACGCGGCCCTCGACCTGGCCGCCCTCGGCCAGCGGGACGACGACCAGCCTGCCGACGGCGCGGCGCCAGTGCCGCGGCTCGGTGAGGGGACGGTCGACGCCGGGCGAGGTCACCTCCAGCACGTACGGCGAGGCGCCCATCACGTCGGAGCCGTCCAGGAGCCCGGAGGCGGTCTCGCTCAGCCGGGCGATGTCGTCCAGGCCCACCCCGCCGTCGCCGTCGACGACGATCTTGACGAGCCGGCGGCGCCCGGCGGGCCGCACGTCGACCTCCTCGAGGTCGAAGCCGGCCGCGTCGACCGCGGGGGCGAGCAGCGCGGTCAGCTCCGCGATGGCGGTGTCGCGGGCCGGCCGGGCCGGGGCGTCGCCGCGCGCGCCCCGGGCGCGGCCCCCCTGAGCGCGGCCACCGCGGGACTCGACGCTCATGGGACCCTCCTCCTGTTGTGCCTTCCCCGCCCGCCCGTGAGGGCGGCGGGACCTGTCGCTGAAGTCACCGCTTGTCCGCTGACTCCTCAAGACTATCGAGAGCCGGACACCTCAGCGGCCTTTCGAACAGCTCACCGGCGCGCCGGATATGGAATGCTTGAGCTGGCCTGATGGACGCGTCCGGCGACCGGGACGGAGCCGCGGCGCGGCGCGGGCCGCCACCACCACACCACCGGGTGAGGAGACTCCCTTGCCAGAGGCCGTGCCGCGCCTGCCGGGAACCGTGTCGCGCCGGGGGCTGCTGCTGGGCGGCGGTGCCGTGCTCGCGGCGCCCTGGCTGGCGGGCTGCGCGGCGGAGGCGGCCGGGCCCCGTCCGGACGTGTCGACGCTCATCGGCGCGATCACCTCCGAGCAGGACCTCATCGCCACCTACGAGGCGGCGAAGGCCGCGGACGCGTCGCTGGCCCGCCGCCTCGATCCCGTCCTGGCGCACCACCGGCAGCACCTGACCGTGTTGAAGCGGCACTACGTGCCCGGCTCGGGGCGGAGGGCCCATGAGGGCGGCACGATCCCGCCGCCGCACGCGGCCGAGCTGCCCCAGGGGCCGGCGGAGATCCTCACGGCGCTGCGCCTCGCGGAGGACCGCGCCGCCGCCGCCCGCCGCGCCGACACCGCCAAGGCCCCGCCCGGCCTGGCGCAACTGCTGGCGAGCATCGGGGCGTGCGAGGCGGGGCACGCCGAGACGGTCCGCGCGCATCCGCCCGCCGACCCGGCCAAGTCGTCGACCCAGGCGATCCAGACGGCCATCGCCGCCGAGCACGCCGCCGTGTACGGCTACGGCGTCCTGGGCGGCAGGCTGCGGGGCGCGCTGCAGCAGGCCGCGAAGACGTACTGGGACGCCCATCGCGCGCAGCGGGACAAGCTGGTGTCGATCCTGTCGACGCAGCCGGTGGCCGCGGCGGCCGGATACCGGCTGCCGATCAAGGTGACCAACGCCCGCAGCGCCGCCCGGCTCGCCGCCGCGCTGGAGGACGACCTCGTCCCCGCCTACGTGGGTCTCGCCGGCGCGTCCGCCGCGGACCTGCGCGTCTTCGCCGCCGACAGCGCCGAGCGGTCGGCGGCGCGGTCGGCGAAGTGGCGGGCGAGCGCGGGCGACGGCACCCCTTCGGCGGCCTTCCCGGGCCTGCCGCCGGCGGCCCTGTCACCCCGTCCCGAACCGGGTGAGTGATCTTCGGCACGACGGGAACGAATGCGCTCCATGTACGCGTTGTCGCTTTTGCACTGGCCTACTCGGGGGAGGAGCCCAGACCTGCCATGACCAGCACCCCGCACCGGTACGAGACCGACGGGCCCGCCGGCCGCGCGCCCAGTGCGCTGGACGAGTTGCGCGCCGCCTACCGGGAGCAGCTGAACCAGCTCGCGGCCGAGCGCGACGAGGCCCGCCGCCAGGCCCGCCGCGCCAAGGCGCAGGCCGCCGTCGCCCGCGCCGATCTCGCGAGCCTGCAGAGCCGCGTCCAGGAGCTGCTGGCCGCCGCCGCGCGGCACCTGCCGGATCTGCCGGCCGTGGAGCCGGCGGAGCGTCCGGCCGAGATCGAGTCCGCGCCCGCCGCGTCCCGCGCGCTCCCGGCCCCCGAGCCCGCCAGGGCCGAGGGCACCGGTAACGAACGCCCTGAGAACGAGCCGGCGGAGATCGAGCCCGCCGTCGCGGAGTCCGCGGACGCCGCCCGTCCCATGGACGCGCGTCCCGTGCCCGTGGGAACGGTGATCGCGGCGGAGGCGGCCGAAACCGAACGTGCGGCCGAGCGGTCCGGCAACGAGACGGTCCGGCACCAGAACAGGCGCAAGTCCCGCAAGGCCAGACGCAGGAGCGTCCGGACGGGTTGACCGGGGAGGAACGGCCCGCACATGGGCCGCGCGGAGGCCGCCGGGGAGGATTTCCCGGCGGCCTCTCCGCGTCCCCGAACTGCTAATGTCCTGCGGTGACTTCGTACGGCCTCCTCGTCTCCCCCTCGCACAACCGGGTCTACGCCCAGGCCGCCTCCGGCCTGGTGAAGGCCGAGCTGGCGGTGTTCGGCGAGCGGGCCCTCGGCGGACGCCTCCGCGACATCGAGGAGACGTCGATCGGCGGCGTCCCGTACGTGACGTTCTCCGCTGACGACCTGAGCGACACCGACATCCGGCTCCTGTCGAACCTGTCGTCGCTGTACGCCCTGTTCGAGATCGAGGGCGAGCTGCTCAGGCCGGTCGGGCTGAAGCCCCTGGACCTGTTCCCCAGCGACCTGCTGACCATCCAGAAGTACTCGGGGAAGACGAACGAGTACTTCACGAAGCTGCTGCTGAACGTCACCGCGATGGCGACCGACTCCCCCATGGACCTGGTGACCGGCAGGCCCAGGCTGCTCGACCCGATGTGCGGGCGGGGCACCACGCTGAACCAGGCGATGATGTACGGGCTGGACGCGGCCGGCATGGACGTCGACGGCAAGGACTTCGACGCCTACGCGGCGTTCATCAAGACGTGGCTGAAGAACAACCGCGTGAAGCACCAGGCGGAGATCGCGCCCGTCCGGCGGGACAAGGCGGTGCTGGGCCGGCGCCTGCACGTCACCCTCGGCGCGTCCAAGGAGCTGTACAAGAGCGGCGAGACGATGGAGATCACCGTCGTGAACGCCGACGCGGCCGGGGCCGGGCGGTTCTTCCGGCCCGGGTCGTTCGACCTGATCGTGACGGACGCGCCGTACGGGGTGCAGCACGGCAGCCGGTCGAAGGGCGCGCGGCAGGGCCAGAAGAACGGGCCGCGGCTGTCGCGCAGCCCCGTGGAGCTGCTGGAGACCGCGGTGCCGGAGTGGACGCCGCTGCTGCGGCGCGGCGGCGCGATCGGGATCTCCTGGAACACG
The DNA here is from genome assembly GCF_040645715.1 of Spirillospora sp. NPDC046719. Classification (NCBI taxonomy): domain Bacteria; kingdom Bacillati; phylum Actinomycetota; class Actinomycetes; order Streptosporangiales; family Thermomonosporaceae; genus Spirillospora; species Spirillospora sp. NPDC046719. Next base: position 5,419 of record NZ_JBEYYT010000407.1, read on the forward strand.
TTCGTGGGGCGCCGCGAGGAGCTGGCGGAGATCCTGACCTCCAGCGGGCTGGAGGTGCAGGACTCCGAGCCCTACCTGGGCTTCCGGCACCGCGTCGACCAGGCGATCTCCCGCGACCTGATCGTCGCCCGCAGATCCTGACCCATTCCGGGGTGCGCCGGTCCTAGGGGGCGTGCCAGGTCTCCACGTGCGGGAGCAGCTCGCCGATGTCGTGGATCAGCGCGTCCGGGGGCGTGAGGCCGGGGCGGGTGAAGGCGTGCGTCGTCTGGTGCCAGATCTGCACGGCCCGCAGCCCGGCGGCCTTGGCGCCGTGGATGTCGTCGTAGGGGCGGTCGCCGACGAAGACGCAGGCGGCGGGATCGGTGGCGCCGACCGCGTCCATGGCGGCGCGGAACGCCTCGGCGTGCGGTTTCGTCCACGGGATCTCGCTGGAGTAGACGGCGCCGTCGAGCAGGCCGAGGACGTCGTCGCGGGCGAAGATCCGCTCGTGCAGGTCGCGGCTCCACATGGTGTTGGACAGGACGCCGACCTTGATGCCGCGCTCGCGCAGCGCGCGGAGCAGGCCGGGGACGGCCGGGTCGGTCCAGGTGTGCGGGGTCCACGTCTCGTAGTGGGTGTCGAGCAGCGCGTCGGTCGGCTCGACGCCGGCGAGCGCGAACAGCTCGGCGAGGGTGGCGCTGCGGTGCTCCTCGGTGCCGCGCCGCCACAGCTCCAGCTCCGCCTCGGCGAGGGCGGCGGCGACGGTCTCGACGCTGTCGGCGGGCAGGTGCGGGGAGCAGATCGTCCGCCACATCTCGGGCAGCTCGACGTCGTGCCAGGGGGTCAGCGTGCCGCCCCAGTCGAAGATCACTGCTTGTAGGGCCATGCCGGAAATCGTAACCATCCGGGCACTCCGCACGATGATCCGTTTACGCGGTGAACCTGTCCCGGAGGGCGCGACCGGGGCCGTCCTCGTCCCGGCTTAGGAGCCCCTCCATGCGCAGACCGCTCGTCGCCTCCGCCCTGTCGGCCGCCCTGCTCGGCGCCGCCGCCGTCCCCGCGGCCGCGGGGACCATCCCCGACGGCCCGGGGAAGGGCCTGGTTCCGCAGTACATCGGCGGTCCGGCGACGCCGAAGGCGCTCGCCGGGAAGCCCGTGCCCGCCAACCCGTATCAGGGGCCGGTCGGTACGTCGTCGATGCACGCGGACGGCTACGCGTCCGACACCTACCCGTTCATGGGGCCGCTCGGCCGGAACCCCGAGGTGCTCAACGACGCCAAGGGAGGCGGGCTGCCGGGCCTGTGCTCGACGGTCACCTTCGCGAAGCGGACGGGCCTGATCGTCGCGCAGTGCACGCAGGGGCAGAACTTCATGCTGCGGCTGATCGACCCGGTGACGCTGAAGGACCTCGCCACGTACCAGCTCCCGCCCAGGTCGTCGACGGTGCAGGCGGTGTTCTCCGGCAGCCTCGACAAGGTCTTCACCGACACCTCCGGCGGCGCCTACTACTACCTGGACCCGCAGGACCGGGCGGTGCTCGCCGACTCGGCGTTCCACTTGCGCCGCTTCGCCCACGAGAAGGGGCCGGACGGCACGTGGCGGTTCACGGTCACCGACGACTGGGACCTGTCCCGCTACCTCCCGCACGACTGCGCCACCTGGACGAACCCGTGGCCGAAGGGCGAGTGCGACCCGATCACCGCGGTCGGCCCGGACTGGACGGGCCTGATCTGGTGGATCACGCGGGCCGGGCGGATCGGCACCGTGGACCCGGGGTCGGGCGCGGTGAAGGTGACGCGGCTCCCCGGCGAGCAGATCCAGAACTCGTTCGCGGCCGCGGCGGACGGCGTCTCGATCGTGTCGGACCACGCGCTCTACCAGATGAAGGCGGGCCCGGACGGCACGCCGAAGGTGCTGTGGCGCGAGACCTACGACCGCGGCACCGGCCGCAAGCCGGGGCAGATCGACCAGGGTTCGGGGACGACCCCGACGTTCCTCGGCGACCGGTACGTGGCGATCACCGACAACGCCGACGACCGGATGCACGTGATCGTGCGGCGCCGCGACGACGGCGGGCTGGTCTGCCAGGTCCCCGTCTTCGGCAGCGGCGCGAGCGCGACGGACAACTCCCTCATCGGCTACGGGAGCAGCCTGTTCGTCGAGAACAACTACGGCTACAAGAACTTCTTCGAGTTGCCGCCCGGCGGGTCGTCCACGGGCGGGGTGAGCCGGGTGGACGTGAACGCCGGCGGGAAGGGCTGCCGCACCGTCTGGACGAGCCCGGAGCGGTCGCCGTCCACGGTGGCGAAGGTCTCCGTCCCGGCGGGGCTGCTCTACCTGTACACGAAGGACCCGCGCAAGGACCTGATCGACGCCTGGTACCTCACGGCGGTGGACGTCCACACGGGCCGGACCGTCTACAAGGTGCTGACCGGCACGGGCAAGTGGTTCGACAACAACTGGGCGCCCGTCACCATCGGCCCGAACGGGACCGCGTACGTGGGCGTGATCGGCGGCCTGGTCGCCGTCCGTGACCGCGACTAGGCCCGCCCGTAACCGCGATTAGGCCCCTCCGGAACGCGGTTAGGCCCGTCCGGACCGTGAGTAGGCGCGGCGCCAGCGGGGATACACGTCTGATCGGACGAACCCGACCGGACCGTGGAGGAGCCATGAGGGCGCGCAAGCCCGGGGAGAGCCGCGACTTCCGCGAGGACGTCGACGACATGGGCGACAACGATCAGGACATCGAGATCGGCCTGACCGAGGAGTACGTGACCGACCCGCCCGACGACCTGAGGATCGAGGACCCCCAGCCGGACCCGGACGGGCTGAGCATCGACGAGTACGAGCGGGAGGCGGAGCGGGCCGGCGACGACCCGCCGGAGCCCGACACCGCCGCCGAATCCGATGCCGTGAACCCCACCCGCCGCCCGTAAGCCCGCTCGCGGCCCGCCGCGGCGCCCCGGCTCGGCGCGCGGCAGGTGCCCCGAGAGGCCGCGGC
>NZ_JBEYYT010000408.1:0-8366 GCF_040645715.1 Spirillospora sp. NPDC046719
CCTTCCCAACGGTCCGCCGCCCACCGGGTTCCTACGGCAGACCGACCGCCCCGCATCACCCACGGGGGCGGGGGTGCGGTTGCCTCCGGCGGTGGCAACGGCACGCCGTGACTCGACGGAATCGCCCCGTCACACTGCCTCTACAGATTCAGCTCGGCTCAGTAGTACGGGTTCTTGACATACTTCTTGGTCACGCACTTCTGGTTGGCCTGGCTGACCGGCTCGATCTCGCAGAGCTGGATCTTGAGACCGCGGATCAGCGTCCACGCCGTCGTCTTGTTCACCACCCAGTGCTTGCTCTTGTTGTATCCGCAGACCCTCGGGCCGTTGTACTGCACGTCGACCTGCGCGGGGAGATCGGCCACCACCTTGACCTTTCCGCACCATCTGCCGGTCTTCGAGCGGTCGTAGACGTAGATGTCCCATCCGGCGCGGTCCCCGATGAGGCCGTCATAGAACCAGGCTTTTCCCTTGGCGCGCGACGAATACGGGTCGCCGTGCGCGAGCTTGGCCTGCACGTCGAACTTGACACGCTTGGAGCCGTCGGCATAGGCCGCGGTCGGGGCCAGCAGCGAGACCGCCGCCACCCCGGCGGCGGCCACACCGATCCGGCGGGCCATCAGGCGTGTGGACAACGTTCCTCCCGGTTGAGAGATCGATTGGCCGCACACGCTGCCGCGTATGCGATCCATGCTCGGTACTGTCCTGCCGGTGAGCACTTTCGCAACAGATCGATGGAGATCTTCGAAGTGAACGCAATTTTCACAGAATCGCTCGGCGGCACCCATCCGCACGCCTCTTTCGACGTCACTGACCGGCGATATTCATGCTGGCCACGCGGGAATGCCACAGGGCGGTCGGTACGTGACCGCACAGGAGACCACTCGGGTCTGCGGCGATCGTCGGCGGGAGTCGAACACGCAGACGGCGACCGCGGCGTCGTCTCGGCCGCGGAGCTCAGGAGCCGGGGAAGGCGCAGACCGCGAGCGTCGCGTCGTCGTGGATCTTGTGGCGCGGCCAGCGCCGGCCCTGCGGGTCGGTGCGCTCCACCTCGCGCGTCCGCTCGACGACCGCGCCGGGCCCCTGCTCGGCGGCCAGCCGCGCCAGGCCGTCCCAGCCGGTGGCGCCGAACATGTCGGCGAGCCGGGTCGCGCCGTCCGTCAGCATCAGCACCCGGCGCAGCTCCCCCAGCGGGACCGTGCCGGTGATGGCCGCGTCCGCCGCGCGCGGGTCCGCCGCCGCGTAGTGGTCGCCGCCGGTGATCTCCTCCACCTCGCCGGTGACGCGCTCCAGCAGGATCGTCGAGTCGGCCAGCACCAGGTAGTCCACCAGGTCGCCCCGGACCCGCACCGCCAGCACCGTCGCCGCCGGAGTGGTCGGGGCGCCCAGGTCGCAGCTCGCCCGGTGCGCGGCCGCCACGTCCGCGATGGCCCCGGCCAGCCGCGCCACCAGCGGGCGCCGCGCGGGGCGGTGCACGCCTTCCGGCGGCGCCACGGGCGGCCCGGCCTGGGGGCCGAGGCCGTCCAGCATCCGCGCGAGCAGCCGCGTCCCGAGCGAGCGCGCGTACCAGGCCGTCCCGTGCACGCACCCGAGGTCGGTGCCGAGCGGCAGCCCGCAGCCGTCGAGCACCACGACGGCTCCCGGAGCCGCCGCCACGAAGTCCTCATTGAGCCGCTCCGGACTCCCCTGGTCCGTCGCCCATGTCACCCGCATCGCACCGCCCTCTCGATCGTCCCCGCACCCCCATCATGGACGGATCGCGCCCGCCATAGGGGACGAACGGCACGCACCCGCCTACGGCGTGCGCGCGGAGCCCAGGCGCGCGACGGCGCGGACAGGGGCGCCGTCGGCGGCGGCGAGCGCGATCGGGAAGAGCGAGACCTCGATCGGACGCCCCTCGGCCTGCGCGGCCACGAGCGGGCCGAGGCCGGTGAGGTTCTCCGCGATGACGGCCCCGGCGCCGCAGAGGATCCGGTGGGCGGCGAGCGAGAAGTCGTCCGAGCCGGGCGGCGGGGTCCGGTCGGCAGAGAGCGCGTCGATGCCGACCGTCCGGACACCGGCGGCGGCGATGGCCTCGGCCGTCTCCGGCGACGGGTACGGGTGGGCGAGGTACTCGTTCGTCCCCCAGCGCGACGACCAGCCCGTCGCGATGAGCAGGACGACCCCGGGCGCGAGGCCGTCCGGGAGCAGGTCCGGGGAGATGGGCGCGCGGGGCGCGAGGCCGCGCGCGTCCATGACGACCGCCGGGCCGGTGAAGCGGGTGAGGGGCAGCTCGTCCAGCCGGGGCAGCGCGTCGTCGATGTGGAAGGGGGCGTCCACGTGCGTGCCGGTCTGCGAGCCCATGTGCAGCCGCAGGACGTTCACCCCGGAGTCCGCGACCGTCAGCGCGGGGACGGCCTCCACCTCCGGGTCGCCCGGGTACACCGGCATTCCGGTGGTGATCGGGACGGACAGGTCGAGCAGCTCAGCGGCCATGCCGCCGATTATCCCGGGCCCGCGCGCACCCGGTAGCGTTGCGGCGTGTTGCCACATGTGACCGCCATCCGTTACGTGACGCCGCTGCGCGAGGGCGGGTCGCTGCCGGGCGTCGTCGAGGCCGACGACCTCGGCACCTACGTCATGAAGTTCCACGGCGCCGGGCAGGGCCGCAAGGCGCTGATCGCCGAGGTGATCGCGGGCGAGCTGGCGCGGCGGCTCGGCTTCCGGGTCCCCGACCAGGTGCTCATCGACCTCGACCCGGCCATCGGCCGGCACGAGCCGGACCCCGACGTGCAGGACCTGCTGAAGGCCAGCCCCGGCTGGAACCTCGGCGTCGACTTCCTGCCCGGCTCGCTCGGGTTCGACCCGCTCGGCTGGCGGCCCGACCGGCTGTTCGCGTCGCGGGTGCTGTGGCTGGACGCGTTCATCGGCAACGTCGATCGCAGCTGGCGCAACCCGAACATGCTGGTCTGGCACGGCGACGTGTGGCTGATCGACCACGGCGCGAGCCTCATCTTCCACCACGCGTGGGCGAACGCCGCGCGGCTGTTCTCCGGCCCGTACGACGTGGACGACCACGTGCTCACCCCGTTCGCGACGCGGCTGGAGGAGGCGGAGGCGGAGCTGGCGCCGAAGATCACCGAGGCGCTGCTGCGCGAGGTGACCGGGCTGGTGCCCGACCGGTGGCTGGAGAACGAGCCCGGGTTCGCCGGTCCCCAGGAGCTGCGCGACGCGTACGTGGACATCCTGCTGCCGCGCGCCGGCAAGCCCCGCGACTGGCTGCCCGACCTGGACGTCAGCGGCCACCGGCCGGACACCGGGGCGCGGCGCGGCGAGAACCGCCCGGGCTGGCTGGGCGGTCCCTCGTGAGCGACGCCCCCGGGAGCGACATCCGCACGAGCAACATCCGCGGGGCCGGCGAGCCCACCGTCTTCGAGTACGCGGCGCTGCGCGTCGTCCCCCGGGTCGAGCGCGGCGAGAGCATGAACGTGGGCGTCGTCGTGTACTGCCGGGCGCTGGACTACCTCGGCTGCCGCACCCACCTGGACGAGCCGCGGCTGCGCGCCCTGGACCCGGCGCTGGACCTGGACGGCGTGCGGTCCGCGCTGAAGGGCGTGGAGGCGATCTGCTGCGGCGGCGCGGGCGCCGGGCAGGCCGCGAAGGAGGCGCCGGGCGCGCGGTTCCGGTGGCTGACGGCGCCGCGCAGCACGATCGTCCAGCCGGGGCCGGTGCACGCGGGCCTCACCGGGGATCCGGCCGCCGAGCTCGACCGCCTCCTCGGCCTCCTCGTCACCTAGGTCAGGACCACTCCCAGCGGATGCCGTGGTAGCCGGCCGGCATGCCGAACTCGATGAAGTGGACGTTGTGGTAGCTGGACAGCCGCAGGTCGGCGGCGTCCTGCAGGGCGGTGTGGCCGTCGGGGCGCCACGTCCGGTAGCAGCGGGCGGGCAGCGCGGCCGGATGGAAGCTCACCTCGATGAGGTACTCGTGCTGGGGCGTGCGGAACCCGCGGCCCTCCTCGGTGGCGGGCGGGCCGGACTCGCCGAACCCGAAACCGTACTCCAGCAGGTACGTCTCGCCGCGGCCGAGCGCCCGGTCGAACAGCAGCTCGGCGGCGATGAGGCCGCTGGAGGCGTCCATCCGGACGCGGCCGAACCGGCAGCCGCGGGCGGTCCGCGACGCCGGCAGCGCGCCGTGCGGGTTGTGGTAGACGGCGATCCAGCGGTCGACGCCGCGCCGCTGCGCCTGGAACACCGCGCGGGTGCGGATCTCGCGCAGCTCCCGGCGGCGGCCGATGACGTGCTGGTCGTGCAGGCTGAGCCCGGTGAGGAGGCGCTCGCCGCCGTCGCCGATCTCGTCGAGCAGGTCGCGGACGCCGGGCTCGGGGCACAGCTCCTCGATCGGCGGCCACGGTCCGGGCGGCCGCTCGGCGTTCGGTTTGAGCAGGGTGAGCAGGGAGTGCCGGGGCAGTTCGAGGATGACCTCCAGGCCGCGGACGGCGCGCAGCGACCCGGCGCGTTCGGGACGGGTCCGGCCGCGCTGCCAGTAGCTCAGCGTGGACAGGCTGACGGCGACGCCCTGCGCCTCCAGCCGGCGGCGCAGCGATTCGAGGCTGAGGCCCCGCGCCTGGATGGCGGCGTGCAGGGCCACGTTGAAGGGCCCGTACCGCAGGACCTGGAGGAGGTCGTCCTCCGCCACGCTCTGCACAGCTCGGCCTCCGGATCCGCTCCGGCCGGCCCCCGCCGCACGGCCTTGACCGCCGTGTTCACGACCTCCGGCCTCACTGTAAGGCTCCGCCGTCCCGAAGTCGACCGCCCGTTCCGTCACTCCCACTCCCACTCGACCCCGACGATGCCGTGCCGGACGGGCCCGACCGCGATGTTGGCGCTCCCCGACGTGCCGATCCACAGCTCGCCGAGCCGCCGGCGCGGCGCGAGCGGCCCGTCGGCGGTGAAGCCGTAGCAGCGGGCGGGCAGCCGCCCGGCGCCGAACTGGACGATCGCGACGTAGTCGTGCACGGGCCGGGAGAAGCGCCGGTCGTAGCCGTCCGGCGGCCCGCCGGGGTCCGGTCCGGACGGCCGGAGGTCGTACTCGATCACCGCCGTCTCGCCTGCCGTGAGCACGCGGTCGAAGACCAGCTCGAACGCCATCAGCCCGCCGCCCGCGCGGACCCGTCCGGGCCGGCAGTACCTGACGGCGGACAGCTCCGCCGCGCTCTCCTCCGGCTCGGCCGGTTCCGCCGGATCGCCGCCTGCTGGGGCGCCGCCCGCCGGAACGTCGGCCACCGGGACGTCGCCCGGCGGAGCGTCCGGACCTGTCCGGTGGACGCAGACGACGCGGTCGACGTCGTCACCGGCCGCGCGCAGGACGGCGCGGACCGACAGCGTCCAGCGGGGGCCGTCCGCGTCCAGCCGGTAGACGTCGTGGACGCTGAGCCGTTCGAGCCGGTGGTCGCCGGACCGGTCGAGCTGCCCGACGAGGTCGGCGTACCGCCGCGGGTCGGGCCACAGCTCGCCCGCCGCGGCCGGCGAGGCGGGCGCGGCGGCGGACGGCCCTCCCCCGCGCGCCGGGGCGGGGGCGGGTCCGAGCTCGTCCAGCGGGCCGGTGAGCGTGCCGGGCGCCACCCCTAGGACCTCTTCCAGGATCGCGACGGCGGCGCGGGAACGGGGGCGGCTGCGGCCGCGCTGCCAGTGGCTCAGCGTGGCCACGCTGACGGTGAGGCCGCGCCGGCCCAGCCGGTGGCGGATCCGCTCCAGGGTGAGCCCGCTCGCCTGGACGGCCTGCCGGAACGCCTCGGCGAACTCCACGGCGTGGATCGTACCGGCCGATCGGCCGCCAAGTCAGGCGTCCGTCGCAGATCCGGCACGCTCCGACAAGTCGGGCTTCTCCGGAAATGTCGATCGGCTGCCCGGCCCTCGCCGCCGGCTAGAAGAGGATCGACATGAACGAGCCGTGCTCGGCGAAGCCGACGCGGCGGTAGGCGGCCCGCGCCCGCGTGTTGTAGTCGTTGACGTACAGCGACACCGTCGGCGCGATGCCGCGCAGCGCCTCCCGCACCACCGCCGACATGCCCGCCACCGACAGGCCCCGCCCGCGCAGGTCAGGTGGGACCCACACGCCCTGCACCTGGCACGCGCGCGGGGTGACGGCGCCGACCTCCGCCTTGAACATGACCCGGCCGTCCTCGATGCGGGCGAACGCGCGGCCGTCGCGGATCAGCTCGGCGACCCGGGCCCGGTACAGCACGCCGCCGTCGCCGCTGTTCGGGGAGACGCCGACCTCCTCGGTGAACATCGCGACGCACGCCGGATAGACGACGTCGAACTCCTCCATCCGCACCCGCCGGACCCCCGGGTCGGCCGGGACGTCCGGGACGGCGGAGGTCGCCATCACCGGCTGGGACGCGCGGACGGCCCGCGGCGGCCCCCAGTACGGCGCCAGGATCTCCCACAGGTCGCCGACCGCGTCGACGGGCCCGACGATCGACGAGCAGCGCCGGCCCTGCGCCTGCGCCCGCTCGGCGAACGCGCGGATCGCCTCCGGCCCGGCGGCGACCGGGATCAGGTTGGCGCCCGAGTAGCACAGCGCGGACAGCCGCCCGTCCCGCATGTAGCCCCACATCTGGGCGCCGAGGCGGCGCGGGTCGAGCCCGGCCGCGTGCACGCGGGAACCGACGAACACGTTGGCCACCGGGTCGGCGTCGAGGATCGCGAGCGCCTCCGCGCGGTACCGGTCGTCGAGGACCCGGACCGGCAGCGACCCCAGCATGCGCACGGCTACCGGCTCCCCGACCGGGCCGCCGCGGCGTACAGCACTGTCAGCACCACGCCGACAAGCCTATGACGTCCCCGGTGCTCGTACCTCCACCGGCTCCCCCACCGGGGGATTCACTTGCGCGAGGCGGCGTGGTGGGACCGTCCGGCCTTCTTGGCGGGACCGGGCCGGGGCGGCCCCGGGGCCTTGCAGGTGGCGTCCGGGCCCGGCCGGTCCGGCGGCAGGGCGCCCTTGCCCAGGTACGCGGCGACGGTGCGGTCGACGCACCGGTCGCCCGAGAGCGTCACCCCGTGGTTGCCCCCGCCGACCTGCACGAGCAGCCGGGACGTGGGGAACAGGCGGTGGGTCTCCAGCGCGCCCGGGTAGGGGGTGGCGGCGTCCTCGGTGCCCTGGACCAGCAGCATCGGCGCGAGCGACGACCCGGCGCCCACCTCGGGCGGCCGCCCGCCGGGGGCGCCCCAGTACGCGCAGGGCGCGTTGTACCAGGTGTTGCTCCAGGTCTCGAACTTGTAGCCCTCGCGATAGAGACGGACGCTGTCGGAGTGCCAGCGGTGCCAGTCGCGCGGCCATGCGGCGTCGCGGCACTGGACGGCGTTGTAGACGGCGTAGTTGTTCTGGTCCAGCCAGGACGGCGGCTGCCACACCTTGCGGAGCGGGCCCGGGTCGTGCCGGACGGCGTACGCCGACAGCGCGGCGGCGTGCGCGGCCCAGCCGTAGTCGCCGTAGCCGTCGGCGAGGAACGTGTCGTCCAGCTCGTCCGGGCCGATCTTGCCGTCGATCGGCTTGGCCTTCAGCGCGGCGCGGGCGCGGTCGTAGGCGCCGGCGACCCGGCCCGCGCTCTTCCCGAGCCGGTAGAGCGCGTGGTGCTCGGCCACCCAGGCGAAGAACGCCTTGATGCGCTTCTCGAACGCGATGTTCTGGTCGATGTTGTCGCCGTACCAGACGCCGCTCGGCTTGACGACGCTGTCGAGGACCATGCGGCGGACGCGGCCGGGGTGGGCCGAGGCGTACGCGGCGCCGAGGTAGGTGCCGTACGAGTAGCCGAAGTAGTTGATCTTCCGCTGGTGCAGCGCCCGCCGGATCGCGTCCAGGTCGCGCACCCAGTCGGCCGTCCCCATGTGCGGCAGGACGGTCCGGTACCGCTTCGCGCAGTCGCGGGCGTACGCGCGGGCCCGCTTCTTCCACGCCCGCTCGGCGGCGGCGTTCTCCGGGACGGTGTCGGGACGCGCGCGCCCCGGGTCCTGGTAGCTCCTGTCGCAGACCAGCGCGGGCCGGCTCGCGCCGACGCCGCGCGGGTCGAAGCCGATCCAGTCGTAGGACGCGGCGACGCCGCGGGGCATCGCCGCGCGGAAGACTCCCGCGAGGTCGCGGCCGTGCGCGCCGGGCCCGCCGCGGTTGAGCAGCACGGCGCCCTGGCTCTTCTTCGCGGTGTGCCGCGCGCGGGACAGCGCCAGGGTGATCTGCTCGCCGTGCGGGTGCGCGTAGTCGAGCGGCACCCGGAGCGTCGCGCACTGCAGGCCCTTGAGGCGGGCTCCCTCGACCGGGTCCTTGGCGGGGCAGGGGTGCCAGGCGAGCCCGGCGGGCCGTCCGGGGGCGGCGGTCGCGGGGGGCGG
>NZ_JBEYYT010000409.1:0-8347 GCF_040645715.1 Spirillospora sp. NPDC046719
GCGCCGCGGGTGATCTCGCCGCTGGTCCGCAGGATCGCGCGCGAGCACGGCGTGGACATCGCCGCCGTCGTCCCGACCGGCCCGCGCGGCGTCATCCTGCGCCGCGACGTCGAGCAGGCCATCGCCGCCGCGGCCCCCAGGGAGCCGGTGGCCGCAGAGCCGGTGGCGACAGAGCGGGCGGCCGCAGAGCGGGCGGCCACGGCGGCGCCCGGACTCGTGGACGAGCGCATCCCGCTGCGCGGCCTGCGCCGGGCGGTGGCCGACAAGCTCACCCGCAGCCGCGCCGAGATCCCCGACGCCACCACCTGGGTGGACGTCGACGCCACCGCCCTGCTCGACGTGAAGGACGCGCTGCGCCGGACCCGCCCGGACCTCGGCATCGGGGTGCTCGCGCTGCTCGCCCGGATCTGCGTGTCCGGGCTGCGCCGGTTCCCCGAGCTGAACTCCTCGGTCGACACCGGCCGCGCCGAGATCGTCCGGCACGGGCGGGTGAACCTCGGCTTCGCCGCGCAGACCGACCGGGGGCTGGTCGTGCCGGTCGTGCGGGACGCGCACCTGATGACGACCGGGGACCTCGCCGCCGAGCTGGCCCGGCTCACCGGCCTCGCCCGCGCCGGGAAGCTGCCGCCCGAGGCGCTGACCGGCGGCACGTTCACGCTCAACAACTACGGGGTGTTCGGCGTGGACGGCTCGACGCCCATCATCAACCACCCCGAGGCGGCGCTGCTCGGCGTCGGCCGGATCGTCGACCGGCCCTGGGTCCACGGCGGCGCCGTCGTGCCGCGCAAGGTCGCCCAGCTGTCCCTCACCTTCGACCACCGGGTCTGCGACGGCGGCGCCGCGGGCGGGTTCCTGCGCTACGTGGCCGACTGCGTGGAGGACCCGGCCGTCCTCATCGCGCACACCTGATCCGGACCGGCCGGGATCGCGGACGCCTCGCTAGCCCCGCGATCCCGGCCGGTACGGTTCCAGCGCCTCGGCGGGACGGCCGTGGACCTCCTGCGCGACCAGTCCGGCGAGGTGCGGGGCGAGCGTGATGCCGCTGTGCGTCACGACCGTGTACAGGCCGGGGAGGTGCGGGCCGACGAGCGGGTAGCCGTCCACGGGCAGCGGCCGCACGCACCGGCGCACTGCGGCGACGTCCGCGTTCAGGCCGGGGATCAGGGCCCGGCCCCGGGCGAGGAGTTCGGCGCCGGCGGCCTCGATCCGCTCCGCCGGGACCGTGTCGTCGATGCCGGCGTCGATGTCGTCGGCTTCGAGGACGAGGCCCCCGTCCTCCGCCGGCCGGGCCGACAGCGCGGGGCCGTGCACGAGCCCGTTGACCGCGCCGGGAGCCGGGGTCGTCGTGGCGACCAGGCAGGGCGCGGCCGAGCCGGGCCGTGACGGGTCGACCAGCGGCAGCGCGATCCCGGCGGTGGCCAGCAGCGCGGGGGCGTGCCGTCCGGCGGCGCAGACGGTGAGGTCGGCGTCCAGGTCCCGGCCGTCGTCGAGGCGCGCGCCGGTGACGCGGCCGCCGTCGAGGTTGAGGCGGACCGCGCGGCGGCCGGTGACGATCCGCGCACCCGCCTCCTCCGCCCGCCCGGCGAGGGCCCGCGCCGCCGGGCCGCCGTGCACGAAGCCCTCGTCGGGGTAGTGCGCGATGAGCGCGTCGCCCGGCACGCGGACGGAGGGTTCCAGCTCGCGCAGCCGGTCGGGGCCGATCAGGCGGGCGGCGTAGCCGAGACGGGCCAGGTCGTCGACGCGCGCGGCCAGCCGCGCCTTGGCGTCCTCGGACGCCGCCCACGCGGTGTTGCCCGCCGGCCGGTACCAGGACGGCCCGCCGAACCCGGCGGCCAGGTCGCGCCAGGCGCGCAGCGCGGCCGTACGGAACCGGTGGTACGCGGGGTCGGCGGGATCGTTGGCGTTGAGCCACGCGTAGCTGGTGCCGGACGTCCCCGCGCCGGGCCGCAGCTCCTCGACGACCGTCACCGCGTCGCCCGCGCCACGCCCGCCGTCCGCCGGGCGGGCGAGCCGGTCGGCCAGCGCGGCCCCGACGATCCCCGCGCCGATCACGAGTATCCGCATCACTCCAGCCTGACAGCCCGCCCGCCCGGCGCCAAGGACGGACCGGACCGCGCTAGCGCAGCGCGGGGGCCAGGCGCCGCCACTCCTCGCGCGGGAACGCGTTGCCGTCCGCCGTGAGCACCTGCACGCAGACGTGGTCGGCGCCGGCCGCGCGGTGCTCGTCGACCCGGCGCCGGACCGCCTCCTCGTCGCCCCAGGCGATCACGGCGTCGAACAGCCGGTCGCTCACCGTGTCGACGTCCTCCTGCGTGAACCCGATCCGCAGCAGGTTGCCCGCGTAGTTCGGCAGGCCGAGGTAGGAGCGCAGCCAGTCCGTCCCGATCTCGCGCGCCTCGTCCCGCGTCGAGCAGAGGATCACCGTCTGCTCCGGGAGCACGAGCGGGCCGTCGCCCACGGCCTCGCGGGCGATCCGGGTGTGCTCGGGCGGGACGAGGTACGGGTGGGCGCCCCGGGCCCGCTTCGCCGCCGTCTCCAGCATGCGGGGCCCGAGCGCGGCGAGCACCCGGCCCTCCCGGGGGACGGGCCGCTCGGCCGCGTCGAGGCCATCGAGGAAGGCGGACATCGCCGCGAGCGGCCGGCGGTACCGGCCGGGCTCCGCGGAGTCCACCAGCGGGGCGTGGCTGACCCCGATGCCCATCAGGAAGCGGTCGCCGTGCTCGGCCGACAGCGCCGCGAACGCGGCGGCGGCGTCCTCGGGCGCGTGCATCCAGAGGTTCAGGATGCCGGTCGCGACGACCGCGCGGCGGGTCGCCCCGAGGAGGTTCCCGACGGCGTCGAACACCGGTCCCCCGATGTCGGGGACCCACATCGCGCTGTACCCCAGCTCCTCCAGCTCGGCGGCGGCCTCCGCCGCCTCGGCGGCGTCCCCGTAGCGCAGCTGCTGGCTCCACACACCGACACCGGACAGATCCACGGCGCCCTCCCTCCCGGTCGTGCCGCACGGTCGGGCGGGGCCGCCCGCCGTCCGGCCGGTCGTCCTTGATCTTCAAGGAGAGCGTATCGGGCACGCGGCGGACGGTGGCCGGACGCGGCCGCGGCATGACGATGATCAGGGCGCGAGGGGCGTTTGACGTGGGCTTTCTCCGGCTAGTGCCCGGTGTAGGCAGGCCAGCGGGAGGGGGACCCGGATGACGGCGGTCGAGGAGGCGGCCGACACCAGCGCCGGGGAGGCGCTGGAACGGCACAGCCTCGGGACGAGGATCGGGAACGTCCTGGCGACGACCGACCACAAGACGGTGGGCTACCTGTACCTGTCGACGTCGTTCGCGATGTTCCTGATCGCCGGGCTGATGGCGATGCTGATGCGGGCCGAGCTGCTGCAACCGGGCCTGCAGGTGATGGACGCCCTGCAGTACAACCAGCTCTTCACGATGCACGGCACGATCATGCTGCTGCTGTTCGCGACGCCGCTGTTCCTCGGGTTCGCCAACGTGATCATGCCGCTGCAGATCGGCGCGCCGGACGTGGCGTTCCCGCGGCTGAACGCGCTGACCTACTACTTCTTCCTGTTCGGCGCGATCATCGTGCTGGCGGGCTTCCTGATGCCGGGCGGCGCGGCCGACTACGGGTGGTTCGCCTACTCGCCGCTGACCTCGCCGACGTTCTCGCCCGGCCTGGGCAAGGACATGTGGGCCATGGGGCTGATCCTGTCGGGCGTCGGGACGACCCTGACGGGGGTCAACCTGATCACCACCATCATCACGATGCGGGCCCCCGGCATGCTGATGTTCCGGATGCCGATCTTCACCTGGAACGTCCTGCTGACCAGCCTGATGGTCATCATCGCGTTCCCGGTGCTCGCCGCCGCGCTGTTCGCGCTGGAGGCGGACCGCAAGCTCGGCGCGCACGTCTACGACGGGGCGAACGGGGGCGCGCTGCTGTGGCAGCACCTGTTCTGGTTCTTCGGCCATCCCGAGGTCTACATCGTGGCGCTGCCGTTCTTCGGCATCGTCACCGAGATCATCCCGGTGTTCGCCCGCAAGCCGATCTTCGGCTACCTCGGCATGGTCGCCGCCACCATCAGCATCACCGGGCTGTCGATGACCGTCTGGGCGCACCACATGTTCGCCACCGGGCAGGTGCTGCTGCCGTTCTTCTCGATCACCTCGTTCATGATCGCGGTGCCGACCGGCATCAAGTTCTTCAACTGGGTCGGCACGATGTGGAAGGGCGAGATCTCCCTGCGGACGCCGATGCTGTGGGCGATCGGGTTCCTGGTGACGTTCCTGTTCGGCGGCCTCACCGGGGTGATCCTGGCGTCGCCGGCCATGGACTTCCACCTCACCGACTCGTTCTTCGTCGTCGCGCACATGCACTACGTGCTGTTCGGGACCGTGGTGTTCGCGATGTTCGGCGGGTTCTACTTCTGGTGGCCGAAGATGACCGGCAAGATGCTCGACGAGACCTGGGGCAAGATCCACTTCTGGACGCTGTTCGTCGGCTTCCACACCACCTTCCTCGTGCAGCACTGGCTCGGCGCCGAAGGCATGCCGCGCCGCTACGCCGACTACTCGAAGCAGTTCGCGACGCTGAACCTCGTCTCGTCGATCGGCGCGTTCATCCTCGGCGCGTCCACCTTCGCGTTCCTGTGGAACATCTACCGGACGCACCGGCGCGGCGAACCCGTCGGGGTGGACGATCCGTGGGGCTTCGGCAATTCGCTGGAGTGGGCGACCTCGTGCCCGCCGCCCCGCCACAACTTCGTGGCGATGCCGCGGATCCGCTCGATGCGGCCGGCGTTCGACCTGCGCTACCCGCCCCTGGAGCCGCCGGAGGAGGCGGAGATCGCCACGCCCCCGCCGTCCGGCCGCTCGTAGCGGCCCCGGCGGCGCGCCCGAGACGGAACGGCCTCGGGGCGGGCGCGACGATGCGCGCCCGCCCCGAGGCGTTCCCGTGGAGGGGCCGGTCAGGCCACCGGCTCGGTGGACGGCTCGGCGTGCGCGGCGTCCCTGGCGGCGGCGGCCGCGCGGCGGCCCGGGATCGTCATGGCGATCAGCGCGGCGAGGACCGCGACGCCGCAGCCGATCGCGAGGCCGGTGCGGAAGCCGTTCTCCGAGGGCAGCGCGTGCCCGCCGAGGCTGATCGTCATCTGCGACAGCACGGCCCCGACGACGGCGGCGGAGACCGACGTGCCGATCGAGCGCATCAGCGTGTTGAAGCTGTTCGCCGAGCCGGTCTCCGAGCGCGGCACCGCGCTCATGATGAGGGCGGGCATCGCGCCGTAGGCCAGCCCGACGCCGCCGCCGCAGATCGCGGTGAAGATCATCAGGCCCCAGGCGTGCCCCAGCAGGACCTGCGACGACCCGTACCCGGCCGCGACCACCAGGGCCCCGCAGATCAGGGTGACCTTGGGGCCGCGGGCGGCCGACAGCCGCGCGCCGAGCGGGGACACCGCCATCATCACCAGGCCGGACGGGACCATCCACAGCCCCGCGGCCACCATCGACTGGCCGAGCCCGTACCCGGTCTGCTCGGGCAGCTGGAGGAGCTGCGGAGCGATCAGCGACTGGGCGTACATGGAGAAGCCGACCACGACCGACGCGGCGTTGGTGAGCAGCACCTGCGGCCGCGCGGTGACGCGCAGGTCGACGAGCGGGTCGCCGCTGCGCAGTTCCCACCAGCCCCAGGCGAGCAGGACGACCACGGCGGCGGCGAAGAGGCCGACGGTGGTGCCGCTCGCCCAGCCCCAGTCGGCGCCCTTGGACACGGCCAGCAGGAGGCACACCAGCCCGGCGCCGAGCCCGACCGCGCCGGGGGCGTCGAAGCGGCCCTCGGCCTGCGCGGGCACGGCGGGCACCAGCAGCCAGATCAGCACGGCGACGAGGACGCTCAGCGCAGCCGACCCCCAGAACAGCACGCGCCAGTTGGTGTTCTCCGCGACCAGCGCGGCGATCGGCAGCCCGAACGCGCCGCCGATGCCCATCGAGGAGCTCATCAGCGCGATGGACGAGCCGAGCCGCTCGGGCGGCAGCAGGTCGCGCAGCGCGCTGATGCCGAGCGGGATCATGCCCATGCCGAGGCCCTGCATCCCGCGGCCGATGATCATCGGCCAGAGCGAGCTCGACAGCGCGCAGAGCACCGAGCCGGCGATCAGCGGCACCATGCAGGCCAGCATCAGCCTGCGCTTGCCGTACAGGTCGCCGAGCCGGCCGATCATCGGCATCGCGACCGCGGAGGCCAGCAGGGTGCCGGTGATCACCCAGGTCGCGTTGGACGCCGTCGTGTGCAGCAGCTTCGGCAGATCGGCGATCAGCGGCACCACCAGCGTCTGCATGAACGCGGCGACGATGCCCGCGACGGCCAGCACCGCGACGATGCCGTTCGGGCGGACGGTGGGACCGGAGTCGTCCACGTGGGTCTCCTCTTCGGGGAACGGATCGGCTTCGGGAACGGATCAGCGTATGCACGATACATACGATGTGCTGGATGCACAAAGTGTGTATCGCGCATATCCGCTGTGATAAGCAGGAGACGCACCCGGAGGGCCGATCCCGGGGGCACGGATCGGAGGCACCATGGACGAACCGACGCACCGGGTCGAGTACGAGACCATGCTGCTCGGGCGGCACAGCCTGGAGTTCGCGGGCGGCTCCGCCCGCGCGGCCGGGCACCTGGAGCGCAGCGCCTACATCCTGCTCAGCCGCATCCGGGTCGAGGGGCCGATGTCGATCCGCCAGCTGAGCGAGGCGTTCGGCCTGGACCAGTCCACGCTGAACCGGCAGACCTCCGCCATGGTGCGCTCCGGGCTCGCCGAGCGCATCCCCGACCCCGAGGGCGGCATCGCCCGCAAGTTCCGCATCACCGCCGAGGGCGAGCGCCGGCTGGAGGAGGAGCGCGCCCGGATCGTCGCGAGCCTGGACAAGATCATGGCCGACTGGCCGCCGGAGGACGTGCGGACCTTCGCCGACTGCCTCAAGCGGTTCAACACCGACATCGAGCGGCTGAGCGGACGTCCCTGGCCCCGCCCCTGACACTCCCCGCCCCTGACGCTCGCTCCCCCGCCCCCGACGCTCCCCGCCGCCGGCCCGCGCCTCCCAGGGCGAGAAAGGACACCGAAGGAATGGACGTCCGGCTCGTGGACGGCCCCCCGTCCCTGATCTCCACGCTCTTCGACCTCGGCG
The DNA here is from genome assembly GCF_040645715.1 of Spirillospora sp. NPDC046719. Classification (NCBI taxonomy): domain Bacteria; kingdom Bacillati; phylum Actinomycetota; class Actinomycetes; order Streptosporangiales; family Thermomonosporaceae; genus Spirillospora; species Spirillospora sp. NPDC046719. The sequence continues at coordinate 7,185 of NZ_JBEYYT010000409.1, forward strand.
AGCACGGGTACACGACGGCGGAGTTCTTCGCCTCCGGCGAGGCCACCGCCTATGAGCCCGCCGGCGCGACCGGCGACGACGGCGCGTGGCCCGTCCGTCCGGGCCGTCGCGCGCCCTTCACGACGCGCCTGGTGGTGCACCGCCCGGCCGATCCGGCGGCGTTCGGCGGGACGGTCGTCGTCGAATGGCTCAACGTCTCGTCCGGCGCGGACGCCCCGGCGTGCTGGCTGACGACGCACCGGCAGCTCGTCCGGGACGGCGCCGCCTGGATCGGCGTCTCCGCGCAGCGGGACTCCATCGACGGCGAGTCGCTGTTCTCGCGCTTGAGCGCCGCGGAGGGCGACTTCTCCTCCATCACGCTTCCGCCGCTGAAGAGGACCGACCCGGAGCGGTACGCGTCCCTCGACCATCCGGGCAACGCGTTCTCGTTCGACGTCTTCGCGCAGGTCGGACGGCTCGCGCGGGAGGAGGGCGGCCTGCTCGGGCCGCTCCGCGCGTCCCGCGTGCTCGCCGCGGGCCAGTCGCAGTCGGCCGCGCACCTCGTCACGTTCGTCAACGCGGTCGCGCCCGTCGCGGGCGGTTACGACGGCTACCTGATCCACGGCCGCGCGGGAGGCCCGGCGCTCTTGGACGGGGCCCGCTGGGAGACGCGCGCGGGGCGCGTCCGGATCCGCACCGACGCCGACGCGCCCGTCATCACGGTGCAGAGCGAGACGGACGTGGCGGGGCTGCTGCGGTCGGCGGGATCGCGGCAGCCGGACGGCGAGCGGTTCCGGCTCTGGGAGGTCGCGGGCGCCGCGCACGCCGACACCTACACGATCGACGCCGCGTTCCGCGACTCCGGGCGGCGCCGCCCGGACGAGCTGGCGGCGATGCTGGCGCCGCGCTCCGCACCGCTCGGCGCCGCGTTCCCGCTGCCGATCAACTCCGGCCCGCAGCAGCACTACGTCGCGCAGGCGGCGATCGCCGCGCTGGACCGCTGGGTGCGCACGGGCGCTCCCCCGGCGTCCGCCGGCCGCCTCGACCTGGAGCCGGGCGAACCGGTGCGGCTGAGGACGGACGGGCACGGCATCGCGACCGGCGGCGTGCGGACGCCGTGGGTGGACGTCCCCGTCGCGGTGCTCTCCGGCCTCGGCCAGGAGGCGGCGCCGGGCGCCGCGCGG
>NZ_JBEYYT010000410.1:0-8337 GCF_040645715.1 Spirillospora sp. NPDC046719
GTGCGGCGTGGGCGCCGGTCACCGGACGGCCGCGCCGGGCCGCGCATCGCGTCGCGTCCGCCGGCCACACCCCGACCGGCCGCCGCGGGGGCCGCGCCGCCGCCGTGGTCACTGCCCACGACGTGTGGCACTCCGTTGGCTGGCTTCCAGTGGTGGGCTGGACTGGAACGGCGGCCATCCATGAGGCTCACGGAGCTGCCAGGCGCAGAGCCAGGCACTGGCGCGCATGGTCCGCGAAGGCCGCCGGTCGGGCTTACCACTTGGAGTATTTGTGATCATTCTTGTGACGCATACGGCTGAGGACGGCGCATCGGACAGCCAGCCCCCAGTGTTCGCCCTGGTGAAACGAGTGCCGACCAGCAGTGACAGCACTGTGACATCAACAGCAGCGGGCGACGGCACACGGGATGATCAGGCAGGCGCTGCGATGGCTGAAACCGAGTTGCTGGGTTCGCTTGGCGATCACAGGATGGGGGCGTGACTTGGCTGCACTCCGTCCTTGCCCTTGGCATATCGATCTGTGTTCTCTGGTGGCTGGCGAAGCAGGCGAATCCCGACCGGGCGGCCCGAGGTCAGGCAGGCCGAAGCCGGATCCGGGGCCGTCGTAGCGCTGGTTCGAGGGGACGACGTGTAGGTGCCGGTATGACCTGTCGGTGTGGTTACGGTCGAATCAGGGTTAGGAGTTCGCCGATCCACGGCGACTTTCTTGGTTGCACTGAATGGCTTCCAGACGGCAGCGGTTGTAACTACGCCTGGACAATCGATGGACGTCGGCTTCCACGCTACCGCTGATCAGGCCGGTGCCCTGAAGACCAAGATCCGGAAAATGCGCGGAATGTGCCAACGGTGTCGAGGTAACCGGCCGAGCGTCCGCGCAGGTCAGCGGGGGAGGAGTGTCAAGATCCATGACGGGCTGTAAATCCGTCGGCTTAGCCTACGCAGGTTCGAACCCTGCACCCGCCACACCACGCAGAACGGCCCTTGACCAGGCACAACGGTTAGAGGTCGTTCGCATATCCAAGATCCCCCAGGTGTAGCGCGTAGGCGTGATCAGTTGTTGGGCGCTTCGTCGATCTGCTGGTTCGGCCGATCATGCTGAGCGGGGACGATTCCGCTCCGCTCGGTGTGGAAGATCCGTCCGTCCTTGGCCGCCCTGTCCACGGCGATGTGGTCCCGGAGGGTCTCGGCTCGGTGTCTAGCCGTCCGACGCTTGCGGTCACCGGGCGTCCGTACAGGGTGGTTGTGGGGAGTGGATTTTGGGCGTGAGAATCGGCTGCGTGTTTGTCAACGTGCGTCGGGCGTCGGGAGGCGAGTCGTGTGCGTGTCCGTGTTGCGGGTGCCTGACGCTTGAGCGACGTGGTTACTTTGAGATCTGCCCCCGTGTGCTCGTGGGAAGACGACGGGCTGGACGACCACGACGCTGATGAGAGCCGCGGTGGTCCCACCCCGGGGGCTCAGCCTTGCGGAGGCTAGGCAGAACTTCGTCGCTTACGGGGCGAGCGATCGGCGGAGGCTTCGGTACGTTCGGGCTTCGCGTTGGTGCGAGCGGCCGGCGGAGTGCCAGGGGTAGGAAGCGTTTGAGGGGGCGGCGAGCCGGTGCTTGATGTCAGGGGGGTTCGTTACCGTGCGGGTTGGGCGCGGCCGGCTCCGGAGCATCCAACTCTGTAGGGAATGACGGTCCCCCCGGCCTGCACGAGGGCGGCACTCGTGCCCAATCTGCGACCGGGCGTAGCTGGGAGTCAGAGCGCGGCTCGGCAGAACCGGCCGCGCCCACGAGCGAGCTTGCTAGGCGGGCTTGCCTGCGTCGATCCACTGCTGGAGCTTCGCCAGTTGGTCCTCGGGCCAGGTGCCGTCGCAGGGCATGCGTCCGGTCAGCAGGGAACCGATGATGGCGTCGGCGTGCTTGGAGACGTCCGCGTGGTCGTGCAGGTCGAAGAAGGACAGCATCGAGTCGCGGTCCTTCGCGCGGAACAGGGGCTTGATGTCCCGCTCGAAGCTGAGCTCGCGGCCTTCCGCAGGTGATGGCATGTCTTGTCTCCTTGTGGTGGAAGCAGTCCTAGAGAAGACAAGGCAGGTCGGCGATCGGTGACAGGTCGCGGTCGGTGGCTCCGGCCACTGCTGGACTTTTTTCGGGGCGGAGAGGGCGGCGGTTCCTGGTTGTATGGGGAGGAATGATCGTTCCCGGCTCGAGGTGGTCGGGTGGCATTGGTGGGAGCAGGCCGTGCGCACGGAGGGGCGTGGGGCGCCCGATGCGGGGTCGCCCTGGGATGAGATCGTTCCGCTGCTGTGGATGGGCGGGCACCATTACCGGGATCAGGCGGGAGCGCGGGTACCGGTCGTTGTGGATCGCGAGTTCGATCTGGTGATCAGCCTGTACGAGCGCGAGGGGCATGGGCCCGGCGGGGGTGTCGAGCACCGGAGCGTTCCCATGCCGGATGGGCCGTTGACCGCTGAGCAGATCGAGGCGGTGTGCGGTGCGGCGGAGCTGGCGGTGGAGGCGGTCGGGCGCGGGCGGCGGGTGCTGGTCCGGTGCCACTCCGGCTACAACCGGTCCGGCCTCGTCGTCGCTCACGCCCTGACGCTTCTGGGGTACAGCACCAGTGACGCCATATTCCTGGTCCGCTACCGCCGGTCGAAGTGGGCGCTGAACAACTCCTTGTTCGTCGACTACTTGAATACGGGGCTCGACGTCGCGCGGCTGCTGACGGGGCTTGAGGCCTGACTCCGGGGCGGCGATGAGTTCCGGGGGCGGGGGTGGTCTCTCCTCTGAGTCGTCGAGAGGAGTGCGGGCATGAGCGGGGTTCGGGTTCTGGTCGGGACGCGCAAGGGGGCGTTCGTGCTGACCGCGGACGGGAAGCGGGAGCGGTGGGAGGTCAGCGGGCCTCACTTCGGCGGGTGGGAGATGTACCACGTCGCCGGGTCGCCCGCGGATCCGGACCGGCTGTACGCGTCGCAGTCGACGGGCTGGTTCGGGCAGCTGATCCAGCGGTCGGACGACGGGGGCGCGACGTGGCGGCCGGTGGGCAACGACTTCCGGTACGAGGGGGAGCCGGGGACGCACCAGTGGTACGACGGGACGCCGCGTCCGTGGGAGTTCAACCGGGTCTGGCATCTGGAGCCGTCGCCGGTGGATCCGGACGTGGTGTACGCGGGCGTCGAGGACGCGGCGCTGTTCCGGACCGGTGACGGCGGGCAGACCTGGCAGGAGCTGCCCGGGCTGCGCGGGCACGGGTCGGGGCCGGACTGGCAGCCGGGGGCCGGCGGGATGTGCCTGCACACCGTGGTGCTCGATCCGGTGGACGCGGCGCGGATGTACGTGGCGATCTCGGCGGCGGGCGTGTTCCGCACGGACGACGCGGGCGCGACGTGGCGGCCGGTGAACCGGGGGCTGCGGTCGGAGGGCATCCCGGACGCGGAGGCGGAGGTCGGGCACTGCGTGCACCGGATCGCGATGCATCCGTCGCGTCCGGAGGTGCTGTTCATGCAGAAGCACTGGGACGTGATGCGCAGCGACGACGCGGGGGAGACGTGGCGGGAGATCAGCGGTGATCTGCCGAGCGACTTCGGGTTCCCGATCGCGGTGCACGCGCACGAGCCGGACACGGTCTACGTGGTGCCGATCAAGAGCGACTCGGAGCACTACCCGCCGGAGGGGAGGCTGCGGGTCTACCGGAGCCGGGCCGGGGGGAACGAGTGGGAGCCGCTGACGGGCGGGCTGCCGCAGAGCCACTGCTACGTCAACGTGCTGCGGGACGCGATGGCCGTGGACTCGCTGGATCCGTGCGGGATCTACTTCGGGACGACCGGCGGGCAGGTGTACGGGTCGTCCGACGAGGGGGACACCTGGACGCCGATCGTGCGCGATCTCCCGGCGGTGCTGTCGGTGGAAGTGCAGGCGCTGCCGTGATCCGTGTGGTGCTGCCCGCGCATCTGCGGGCGCTCGCCGGGGTGGACGGGGAGGTGGAGGTCGAGGGGGCGACGATCGCGACGGTCCTGGACGCGTTGGAGGACCGGTTCCCGGTGCTGCGCGGGACGATCCGTGATCGGCGGACGGGGCGGCGCCGGGCGTTCGTGCGCTTCTACGCCTGCGCCGAGGACCTGTCCCATGAGCCGGTGGACGCGCCGCTGCCGGGGCCGGTCGTCGCGGGGGCCGAGCCGTTCCTGGTGGTCGGCGCCATGGCGGGCGGTTAGGAGCAGCGGCGTGCCGGTGCGTGGTTGCCGACCGTGGCTCCGGCACGCCGCTAATACGACTGAATGTAGTACTACGAGGCGTAGTACGGAAGTCGGTAGTACTACCCGCCGTGGTGACCTCGCCCTCGGTCGGATAATCTGGACGTCGTGAAGGGTCTTGGAGAGCTTGAACGCACGGTCATGGAGGTTCTGTGGGCGCGGGAGGACGCCGGCGCCGGCGCCGCCACCGCCCGCGACGTGAGCCGTGCGCTGGCCCATGACCGCGACCTCGCCCACACCACGGTGATGACGGTGCTGGACAGGCTCGCCAAGAAGGACTTCCTCGAACGCGAGCGGGACGGCCGCGCGTGGCGGTACCGGCCGGTCGAGAGCCGGGAGAGCTACGTCACGGAACTGATGCTGGGCGCCCTGGACGAGACGGGCGACCGCGACGCCGCGCTGGCGCACTTCGTCCGGTCGGTCTCGAGCGACGAGATCGACGTGATCCGCCAGGCCCTGGCCGGCCTCACGAAGGAACCACCGGCATGACCGGCACCGCCCTGCTCGCATTGATCTCCCTGGGGACCGTCGGCGGGGCGCACCTGCTGTCCCGGGCCAGGTGGACGTGGCGCACCCCGCGCCTCGGCATCGCCCTCTGGCAGTCGCTCGGCCTGTGCTGGGGCGTCGCCACCATCGGGGCCCTGCTCGGCGTCGCGATGGCGCCGTACCGCAAGGGCGTCCTCGGCGGCATCCCCGGCCTCTACGCCGACCAGGCGGCCCGGCTCGACACGGTGCACATGGCGGCGCTGCTGTCCGCGGTGAGCCTCGCCGCCGTGCTGCTGGTCATGCTGATGTACGCGGTGGTCCGCGTCGTCCGCGCCAGGCACCGGCACCGAGTACTCCTCGCCCTCGTCTCCCGCCGCGATTCGGCCGTGCCCGGCACGCTGGTCCTCGACCACCCGGGCGCGGCCGCTTACTGCGTTCCGGGGGTCCGCTCGTCCAAGGTCGTGGTGAGCGCCGGGACCCTGGAGCTGCTGGACCGCGCCGAGCTGGCCGCGGTCCTCGCGCACGAGCGCGCGCACGCGCGCGAGCGCCACGACCTGGTGCTGCTGCCGTTCGCGTCGCTGCGCCAGGTGTTCCCGCAGTTCCGGCTGGTCGGGCGGTGCCTGGACGCGGTGGAGCTGCTGATCGAGATGGCCGCGGACGACCGGGCCCGGTCGGGGCGCCCGCCGCGCGAGCTGGCGACGGCGCTGCTGCGCTTCGCCGCCGCCCGCCCGGCGGCCGCGCCGTCCGGGACGCTCGGGGTGGCGTCCTCGGACGACATCCCGGTGATGGCGCGGGTCAACCGGCTGCTGGAGCCGAAGCCGCTGCCGCGCCGCGCCCGCCTCGCCGCGACGGTCGCCGTGCCGCTGCTGGCCGGCCTGCCGCTGATCCTGATGGTGCTGCCCACCTGAACCGCCGGGGCCGGTGCGGAACCGGCCCTCCTCAGTCGGCAAGGACGGTCCCGTAGAGCCGGTCGACGTACAGCCGGATCACGAGCCGCCGGTCCTTGACCATCTGCTCCAGGAACGCCCGCTCGTCGGCGGGGTCGGGGAAGCCCGGCGTCATCGCGAGGAGCTCCCGCCCGGCGTCGTCGCCGGGCTTTTCGCTGATCCCGGACAGTTCCGCGCGTCCCTCGGCGACCACGAACGACAGGTGGTCCGGGGCGGACGCGTGGAGCGCGGCGCGCGGGTCGTCGCGGATCTGCCTGACCTTGGCGCGGCCGGCGGTGGTCGAGATCCGCGCGATCCGCTCCGCCGGGTCCCAGGTGTAGACGACGGTGGACAGGTGCGGGTGGCCGCTCTTCTTCGTGGTGGCGAGGACGGCGAACTGCTGCTCGCCGAGGAGGCGGGCGAGGTCGTCCTCGCCGACGGGCTTGGGGCCGGGTCCCTGGCCGGGGCCGTACGCGGTCATGGTGATCTCCTTCAGGCGTTGGTGGGGACGGACTCGACGGGGGCGGGGGCGTCCGCGGCGGCCTTCGGGCTGCGCAGGACGAGGACGCCGACCAGGAACGCGGCGACCAGCAGGCCCGCCGAGACGGTGAACGCGAGGTGGTATCCGCCGGTCAGCGCGGCGGCCTCGGACCGGCCGTCCGCGCGCAGGTGCTCGGTGCGGGACGCGGCGAGCGTCGACAGCACCGCGACGCCGAGCGCCATCCCGATCTGCTGGACGGTGTTGAACAGCCCGGACACCAGGCCCGCGTCGTCGGGGCGGGCGCCGGCCATCCCGAGGCCGGTCAGCGCGGGCAGGACGAGCCCGCCGCCGGCGACCAGCACCATCACGGGCAGCAGGTCGGCGATGTAGCTCGCGTCCTCCGGGATCCGGGCCAGCCACGCCATGGCGCCCATCAGCAGGACGAGCCCGGCGAGCAGCACGGCGCGCTCGCCGAAGCGGCGGCTGAGCCGCGCCGAGACGAACAGCGAGATCGTGCCGATGGCGACGGCGGCGGGCAGCATCGCGAGGCCGGTCTCCAGCGCGTCGTAGCCGAGGACCTTCTGCATGTAGAGGGCGACGATGATCTGGAACGAGAACATCGCGGACAGCGACAGCATCTGCGCGAGGTAGGAGCCGGACGCGTTGCGCGAGCGCAGCAGGCGCAGCGGCATCAGCGGGGTGGCGGCCCTCGCCTGCCGGACGAAGAACCCGGCGAGCAGGACCAGCGAGACGGCGCCGAGGCCGAGCGTGCGGCCCGACAGCCAGCCGTCGTCCTCGGCCTTGACGACGGTGTAGATGCCGAGCATCAGCCCGGACGTGACCAGTACCGCGCCCGCGACGTCGGCGCCGGCGCGCAGCCCGGCGCCGCGGTCGCGGGGCAGCGCGACGACCGCCAGCGCGATCGTGGCCAGCCCGATCGGCACGTTGATCAGGAAGATCCAGTGCCAGCTCAGCGCGTCGGTGAGGACCCCGCCGAGCACCTGGCCGATGGACGCGCCGGCGGCGCCGGTGAAGCTGAAGACGCCGATGGCCTTGGCGCGCTCGCCGGGCTCGGTGAACAGCGTCACGAGGATGCCGAGGACGACGGCGGAGGCCATCGCGCTGCCGACGCCCTGCAGGAACCGGGCGGCGATCAGCAGGCCCGGGGCGGTGGCGGCGCCGGCGAGCACGGACGCGCCGGTGAACACCGCGTTCCCGGCGAGGAACATCGTCTTGCGGCCGATGAGGTCGCCGAGCCGTCCGGCGAGGAGGAGCAGGCCGCCGAAGGCGATCAGGTAGGCGTTGACGGTCCAGCTCAGCCCGGCGGCGGAGAAGCCGAGGTCGCGCTGGATGGACGGCATCGCGACGGTGACGATGCTGCCGTCCAGGATCGTCATCAGCGCGGCGGCGGACAGCACGCCGAGAGCGGTCCCGCGGGACCGTGCGGACAGGTTCATGGGGTCATCTCCCGTTCGAGGCGAACAGGAGAGACGTTAGCAGATAGTTTCGTTAGAGACGATCTGTTGGGGACCTACTTGTTGCGCTCGCGCTGGCGGCGCACCGGCTGCGCCTGCTCCACCGGGGTGCTGAGGTGCCCCTCGGCCAGCCGCCGCAGCGCCCGCACGAGGACGTCCCGCTCGCCGTCCGGCAGTGCCCCGAGCGCCTCCGCGTGCACCCGGTCGACGATCTCCTGCCCCCGCCGGGCCGTCTCGGCGCCCTTCTCGCTGACGGCGATGATCCGCGCGCGCCGGTCCGTCGAGGACGGGCGCCGCTCGGCGAGCCCGGCCTTCTCCAGGGCGTCCACCGTCACGACCATCGTGGTCTTGTCCATGTCGCCGATCTCGGCCAGCTGGATCTGGGTGCGCTCCTCCTCGAGCGCGTGCACCAGCACGCAGTGCATGCGCGGCGTCAGCCCGATCTCGCCGAGCGCCGCCGTCATCCGCGACTTCAGCACGTGCGAGGTGTGGTCGAGCAGATAGGAGAGGTCCGTCACGGTGTTGGCTGGGGCGAGCGCGGTCATGCCTCAAGAGTACCCAGTGGTTCCGTACCGGATTATCTACTGCCGTCCGCATCCCCGATGGGATACCGTGAAGGCATGAAGCGCACCGCGTGCCTGTGCTGGCGGCCGGCCTAGGTCGGCCGGCCCCCACGCACGCCTCGGGGCGGGCCCTGGGCGGCCCGCTCTCTTGTCCGCACCCCGGGCCCTCCCGCGGG
>NZ_JBEYYT010000411.1:0-1258 GCF_040645715.1 Spirillospora sp. NPDC046719
CGGGACCGGTCCCGCACGGTCACCAGCTCGTCCACGAGCTGCTCGAACGGCAGGTCCTGGTGCGCGTACGCGCCGAGCGCGGCCTGCCGCACCCGGCCCAGCAGCTCGCCGAACGTGGGGTCCGCCGCGGTGCTGGCGCGCATCACCAGGGTGTTGACGAAGAACCCGATCAGGTCCTCGGTCTCGGGCCGGCCGCGCCCCGCGACCGGGGTCCCCACCACGATGTCGTCCCGGCCCGCATGCCGGCCGAGGACGGCCATGAACGCCGCGAGCAGCGTCATGAACATCGTCGCGCCGCTCTCGCGGGCCACCGCCCGCAGCCCCTCCGCGGTGGCCGCGGGGACGGCGAACCGGGTCACGGCGCCGGCGTTCGACCGCACCGGCGGACGCGGCCGGTCGGCCGGCAGTTCGAGCAGCGGGAGGTCCGCCAGCCGCTCCCGCCAGTAGGCGAGCTGGCCCTCCAGCACCTGCCCGGTCAGCCACCGGCGCTGCCACACCGCGAAGTCCGCGTACTGCACCCGCAGCGGCGGCAGCGGGTCCGGCTCACCCGCGCGCAGCGCCGCGTACAGCGCCTCCAGCTCGCGCCGGAAGATCGGCACCGACCACTCGTCGAAGACGACGTGGTGCATGCACAGCGCCAGCAGGTGCCGGTCCGCGCCCAGCCGGACCAGGCAGCCGCGCACCAGCGGCCCGGCGAGGTCGAACGGCGCCATGGCGCCGGCCTCCAGCAGGTCCGCCGCCGCACGCCGCGGATCGGCGGCGCCGGAGACGTCGACGACCGGGAGCGCGAACGGCGCCGGCGGGTCGACCACCTGGTACGGGACCCCGTCGTCGCCGGTCACCAGCCGGGTGCGGAGGACCTCGTGCCGCGCCATCACGGCGGCCATCGCGGCCCCGAGCACCGCCACGTCGACGCCGCCGAACTCGACCGGGACCGCCAGCACGTACTCCGGGGACCCGGGCTCCAGCTGGCCGACGAACCACAGCCGCTGCTGCCCGAACGACAGCGGCAGCCGGCCGTCCCGGCCGGCCGGCACGACCGGCGGCGCGGGCGCCTCCGCCCCGCCGCCGGTGATCACCTGGGCCAGCCCGGCCACCGTCGGGTGCTCGAACACCGCGGTCACCGGCACGTCGACGCCGAGCGCCGCGCCGATCCGGAAGGGGGGGCGGGGGGCCCCCCGCGGCAGGCCGCCGAGCGCGGCGAAGACCGCCGGGCCGCCGCCCCCGGCGGCGCCCCGGACCTCCCGCCCGCACCCCC
>NZ_JBEYYT010000411.1:1268-8326 GCF_040645715.1 Spirillospora sp. NPDC046719
GCCGCGCGGATCGGTATGGCGACGCGCGTCGCCAGCAGCGAATGGCCGCCGAGAGCGAAGAAGCCGTCCTGCGCGCCGACCCGGTCGACGCCGAGCACCTCGGACCAGATCCCCGCGAGCAGCCGTTCCAGATCGCCGCGCGGCGCCACGTACGTGCCGCCCGGCTCCGGGCGGGTCAGGTCCGGTGCGGGCAGCGCGGCCCGGTCCGCCTTCCCGCTCGGCGTCAGCGGCAGGGCGGACATCTCGGTGTAGACGGCGGGGATCATGAACTCCGGCAGCCGCGCGGCCGCATGCGCGCGCAGCTCGCCGGCCGGGGGGATCCCGGCGGCGGCATCGGCCGGCACCAGCCACGCCCCCAGCCGCGCCTCCGCTCCCTGTCCGACCGGTGCCGCCACCGCCGCGGCCACGCCCGGATGGGCGGCCAGCACCGCCTCCACCTCACCCGGCTCGATCCGGAATCCCCGCACCTTCAGCTGCTCGTCCACCCGCCCGGCGAACTCCAGCACCCCGTCCGGCCGCCAGGCCGCCCGGTCCCCGGTCCGGTACAGCCGCGACCCGTCCGCCGCGAACGGGTCGGCGACGAACCGCCGCGCGGTGAGGGCCGGTTGCCCGCCGTAGCCGCGCGCCACGCCCGCGCCGCCGAGGAACAGCTCCCCGGTGACCCCGGCCGGCACCGGGCGCAGCCGCTCGTCGAGCACGTACGCCCGCACGTTGGCCACCGGGCGCCCGATCGGCACCGTCGCCCCGTCGTCCGGGCCGGGCACCCCGGTGACGCACATGACGGTCGCCTCCGTCGGCCCGTAGCCGTTCACCAGCCGCAGGCCCTCGCGTCCCCACCGCCGCGCGACCTCGGTGTCGAACCGCTCGCCCGCGCCCACCAGCGTGCGCAGCCCGGGGAGGTCGTCCGGACCCAGCACCGACAGCAGCGACACCGGCAGCGTCGCCACGTCGACGCCGCCCGCCCGGATCAACCCGGCCAGCGCCCGCGGGTCGGTCCGCTCCGCCGCACTCGCGACCACCAGCGTCCCGCCGGCCGCGGGGGTCACCACCAGCTCCAGCACCGACCCGTCGAAACTGAACGACGCGAAGTGCAGCACCCGCGTACCCGGGCCCGCGCCCAGCACGGGCCGCAGCGCCACGGCCAGGTTGACCAGGTTGCCGTGCGTCACCTGGACGCCCTTCGGGACGCCCGCCGACCCCGACGTGTAGATCATGTACGCCGCCGAGCCGGGCGCCACCGGCACCGGAGCCGGCTCGGCCGCGGCGGCGATCTCCCGCCGGACCGCCGGGTCGTCGAGCCAGACCGTCCGCACGCCGTCCGGTGCGGGCAGCCGGTCCCCGGCGACCGCGCGTTCGGCGAGCACCACCCGCGCCCCGCCGCCGGTCAGCATCAGTTCGAGCCGGTCGGCCGGATAGGCGGGGTCCAGCGGCAGGTAGGCGAGCCCCGCCCGCCACACTCCGAGCACCGCCACGAACGCGTCCGTCCCCCGCCCGGTGCACAGGCCCACGAGCGGTCCGGGACGCATGGCCAGCAGGTGGCCGGCGAGCCGCCCCGCCCGCTGCCACAGCGCCCGGTACGTCAGCGCCTCGCCGTCGGCCACGACCGCCACCGCGTCCGGGCACCGCGCCACCTGCGCCGCGACCAGCTCGTGCACCCCGCCCGCCTCGGGCAGCGCCGCGGCCGTGTCGTTCCAGTCGTTCAGCAGCCGATCCCGCTCGGCCGCGGTCAGCACCGGCAGGTCGCCGACCAGCCGTCCGCCGTCCGCGGCCACCGCGTCCAGCAGCACCTGGAACTGCCCCGCGAGCGCGTCGACGGCCGCATCGGCGAACCGGCCGCGGTCGTAGGAGAGCGTGATCGTGAGCTCCCGCCCGGAGTTGACGATCACGGCGAGCGGGTAGCTGATGTCCTGGCGGCCGGCGCTGCCGCCGACCCGCAGGCCGCCGCCGCTCGCGGCGGCTCGCCGTCGCTGCAGCTCGCGGACCGGGTAGTTCTCGAACACGAACAGCGTGCGCACCAGCGGCCGCCCCGCCGGAACGTCGCTGCACTCCTGGATCCGCGTCAGCGGGAGATGCTCGAACCGCCGGGCCTGTACCTGGGCCTCCTGCAGCGTTTCGAGCCACCGCCCCACCGGTGCGGAGTGGTCTATCCGGACCCGGGCGGGCGTCGTGGTGATCAGCAGCCCGACCATCGACGACATCCCCGGTATCTGGTCGCCACGCCCGGACGAGGTCACCCCGTACAGCACGTCGTCGGAGCCGGAGTACATCCCCAGCAGCAGTGCCCAGGCCCCCTGCACGACCGTGTTCATCGTCAGCCGCGAGCGCCGCGCGAACGCTTCCAGCCCGGACATGACCTCGCCCGGCAAGCGCACCTGGACGTCCCGCCGCCCGTGCCGCCCGGTCGCCCGCTCGATGCCGAGCACCGGCGCCGCCGGCACCCCCGCCAGCCGGTCCCGCCAGAACCGCTCCGCCGCCTCGGTGTCCAGCTCCGACAGCCAGGCGACGTAGTCGCGGAACGGCCGGTGCTCCCGGGTCGGCGGCGCCGTCCCCGCGCGCAGCGCGTCGTAGGCCTCCAGTACCTCTTCCAGCACGATCGGCAGGCTCCAGCCGTCCAGCACGAGGTGGTGCAGGCTGAGCACCAGCTGGGCGCGCCCCCGGCCCATGCGCAGCAGCGCCACCCGCACCAGCGACGGCGCGTCGAAGTCGGCGCCCTCCTCCCGGTCCGCCAGCAGGAACTCGTCGACCGCCCGCTCCTGCTCCGGGCCGGTCAGGCCGGACAGGTCCACCTCGCGCCACGGCGGCTCCACCGCACGCGACACCACCAGCACCGGGTCGGCCAGCCCCCGCCACACGACGCGGGCGCGCAGCAGCGCATGCCGTTCGAACGCGGTCCGCCACGCCTGCCGCAGCAGCTCCGCGTCCAGCTCGCCCTCCAGCAGCAGTCCCGTCTGCGACCAGTACATCCCCGCGTCGCCCGACAGCCGCGAGTCCAGCAGCAGCCCCTGCTGCAGCGGGGTCAGCGGGAAGATGTCCTCGATGTCCGTCGACACCGCGGCGGTGACCCGTTCCAGCGCCTCGGCGTCGAGGCCGGCCAGCGGGAAATCGGACGGGGTCCAGCCGCCGGCGCCCGGAGCGCAGCAGTGCTCGATCAGCTCGGTCAGCACCTCGATGTAGCGGTCGGCCAGGCGGCCGACGGTCGCGTGCCGATGGACCTGCGAGGAGTAGATCCACACCAGTTCCAGCACGCCGTCGGTGATGCCGCCGGTGATGTCGATCAGGTAGGCGCGCGGCGCCCGCGGAGGCTGCTCCTGCCCGCGCGGCCCGCCGGCCGGACGGAACCGGCCGCCCGCCAGGCCCGCCCCGCTGCGGGCCGATCCGGACTGGCCCTGGTAGTTGAAGCTGACCTGGGCGCCGCTCGCCGGCACCGCACCGGCCACATGGTGCAGCAGCCCGTACCCGAGCCCGTGCCGGGGAACCGCCCGCAGGTGCTCCTTGGTCCGGCACAGCGCCGCGCCCAGGCCGTCGTGCGCCCCGGTCAGCGCGACGGGGTAGATGCTGGTGAACCAGCCCACCGTCCTGGACACGTCGAAGCCGGCGCCGACGTCCTCGCGGCCGTGGCCCTCCGCGTCCACCACCGAGGCCGGCGCGCCCGTCCACTCGTTGAGGACGATGCCCAGCGCGGTGAGAAGCACGTCGTTGATCTGCGTGCGGTAGGCGGCGGGGACCCGGTGCAGTAGCCGGGCGGTCCGGTCGGGGTCGAGCGCCACCCTGATCTGCCCGGCGGAGCCGACCGTGTTCGCGCCGTCGTGGTCGCGCGGCAACGGCCGGGCCGCGCCCGCGACGTCCGTCCAGTGCTCCGCCTCGGCCGCGACCTCTTCCGACGCCGCCAGCTCCGCCAGCCGCCGCGACCATGCCGGGAACGAGGTGGTCTTGGCCGGCAGCCGGACCGGCTCGCCCCGTTCGGCCTGCTCGTACGCGGCCGACAGGTCCGCCAGCACGATCGGCCACGACACGGCGTCGATCACCAGGTGGTGCGCCACCACGAGCAGCTGCTGCGGCCGGTCGCCGCGCTCGAACAGCACCAGCCGCAGCAGCGGGCCGTCCTCCAGCGCCAGGCCGGCCTGCGCCCGGGTGGCCGCCTCCGTCCGAGCGGCCTCCGTGCCGTCGTCGCCCAGGTCGGCCACCCAGACGAGGTCGGCGCTCTCGACGGCGGCCACCCGCGCCTGCCACCGCCCGTCGCGCCGGGTGAACCGCGACCGCAGCGCGTCGTGGTGGTCGGCCAGCGCCTCCGCCGCCACTTCCAGCAGCCTGCGGTCGATCCGCCCGCCGGTCACTTCGAGCAGCCTGGACTGGTTCAGATGGGACGGCTCGGGCAGCTCCCAGCCGAAGAACGCCCGCTGGACCGGGGACAGCGGGAACTCCCCGCCGATCCGGTCCTGCCCCGCGTCGGCCGCCTGCGCGCCTGCGGCGACCGCGGCCAGCTCCGCCACCGTCTGGTGGTCGAACATCTGCGCCGCGGTGACGTGCACCCCCATCTCCCGGGCCCGGGCCACCACCTGGATGCTGGTGATCGAGTCGCCGCCGAGGTCGAAGAAGTTGTCGGTCACGCCGACCCGCTCGGTCCGCAGCAGCTCGGCCCACACCTGCGCCAGCACCCGCTCGGTCTCCGTCCGCGGCGCGACGAACCGCCCCACCTCGGGCCGGTCCGTGCCGGGGTCCGGCAGCGCGGCGCGGTCCACCTTCCTGCTGGGCGTCAGCGGCAGCGACGCCAGCTCGGTGAACACCGCGGGGACCATGAACTCCGGCAGCCGCCGCCGGGTGAACTCGCGCAGCTCGGCCGTGCCGGGGACGCCGGCGGCCGGGTCCGCGGCCACCAGGTAGGCCGCCAGCCGCCGGTCGGCCTCCGGCCCGAAGGCGGTCACCGCCGCCGCCGACACGTCCGGGTGGGCCGCCAGGACCGCCTCGACCTCGCCGGGCTCGACCCGGAACCCGCGCACCTTGACCTGCTCGTCCGCGCGGCCGATGAACTCCAGGAGCCCGTCGGCCCGCCACCGGGCCCGGTCCCCGGTCCGGTACATCCGCGAGCCGTCCCCCGCGACGGGGCAGGCGACGAAGCGCTCCGCCGTCAGCGCGGGTCGTCCGCCGTATCCGCGCGCCAGCCCGGTACCGGCCACGTACAGCTCGCCGGGGACCCCGGCCGGGACCGGGTTCAGCGTCGCGTCCAGCACGTACAGCCGGGTGTTGGCGATCGGCGACCCGATCGGCGGGGCGGGCGGGGGCTGCTGCGGTTCCGGGCCTTCCGGGGTGCCGGTGTCGCACCGGGCGATCGTGGCGCAGACGCTCGTCTCGGTGGGCCCGTAGGCGTTGAACAGGCGCCTGCCGCGCCCCCAGGTCCGGGCGAGCTCCGCGTCGAGCCGCTCCCCCGCGGTGATCAGCGTGCCGACCCCGGCGAGGCCGTCCGGCGGCAGCGCTTCGAGCAGCGAGGGCGGCATCGTCGCGACGCCCACTCCGGCGCCGGCGATCAGGGCGGCCAGCCGGTCGGGCTCGGCGCGCTCACCCGAGGTCGCGACCACCAGCCTCGCTCCGGTGGCCAGCGCCATCACCAGCTCCCAGACGGAGGCGTCGAAGCTGGCGGAGGCGAACTGCAGCACCACGTCGCCGCGTTCCACGCCGAGCGCGCGCTGCTGTGCCATGGCGAGGTTGACCACGCCCTCGTGCGGCACCTGCACGGCCTTGGGTGTGCCGGTCGAGCCCGAGGTGTAGATGACGTACGCGAGCTGGCCCGGACGGACCGCAGCAGGCAGATCCGGCAGGTCCGGCAGGTCCGCGTCCGACAGGTCCGCGTCCGGGTCGTCGAGCCACAGCGCCGCCCGCACCGCGGACGGCGCGTCTCCGGTATCCGCGACCAGGTCCGCCGCCGCCCGCCGTTCCCCGATCAGCACCCGTGCCCCGCTGTCGGTGAGCATGAACCGCAGGCGTTCGGGCGGGTACTCCGGGTCCAGAGGCAGGTAGGCGCCGCCCGCCTGCCACACCGCGAGGATCGCCACGATCAGGGATACGTCGCGGCCGAGAGCGAGGCCGACCACCGTGCCCGGTCCCGTTTCGGCGTCCCGCAGCAGCGCCGCCATCCGCCCCGCGCGCGCCATCAGGCCGCCGTAGGTCAGGCAGCTCTCACCGGCCACCACCGCCACCGCGTCCGGATGCTGCCGCGCGCGCGCCGCGATCAGCTCGTGGATGCCCGTCTCGGCGGGCGCCGCGACCGTGGAGTCGTTCCACTGCCGGACCACCACGTCCCGCTCGCTCGCCGTCAGCAACGGCAGGGCGCTGATGTGCCGGTCCGCGTCGGCGGCGACGGCCTCCAACAGGGTGGTCATGTGCCGGGCCATCCGCTGCATCCTGGACGCGTCGAAAAGCGCGGTGCTGTAGTGCATCGACCCCATCAGGCCGGCCGGGGAGTCGGCCACCGTGACCACCAGGTCGGCGCGCACCGGCAGCGCCTCCTCCGCGGTCCCGCCCGGGTGCGCGGTGTCCAGCCGCAGCCGCTCCCCGGCACCGGTGACGTCGTCGTCGGGGCGTGCGTCGGCGTAGCTGAACGCGACCTGGAACAGCGGCGTCCTCGACCGGTCCCGCGCGGTCACGAGGGCGTCCACCAGCTGCTCGAACGGGAGGTCCTGGTGCGCGTACGCGTCGAGCGCCGCGGACCGCACCCGGCCGAGCAGCTCGGTGAACGCCGGGTCCCCTGACAGGTCGGTCCGCAGGACCAGGTCGTTCACGAAGAACCCGATGAGGTCCTCGGTCTCGGCGCGGTTCCGGTTGGCCACCGGCGTGCCCACGAGCACGTCGTCCTGCCCCGAGTACCGGCCCAGCAGCACCGCGAACACCGACAGCAGCGTCATGAACATCGTCGCGCCGCCCTCGCGCGCGACCTCGTGCAGCCGCCGCGTCGCCGCGGCCGGGACGGTGAAGCTCGCGAAGGCGGCGGCCGTCGAGCGGACCGGCGGGCGGGGCCGGTCCGCCGGAAGGTCCAGTTCCGGCGCCCCGGCGAGCCGGTCGCGCCA
>NZ_JBEYYT010000412.1:0-8311 GCF_040645715.1 Spirillospora sp. NPDC046719
CCGAGGGACATGCCGGCGAGGCCGCGGCTGCGGCCGGCGAGCTTGTCGGCGATGGTGCGCAGCTCCTTGGCGGCGCCCGCGTCGGGGTCGCCGAGCACCAGCGGGAGGCCGTTGTCGCCGCCCTCGCGCAGCCGCGGGTCGATCTCGACCTGGCCGAGCAGCGGGACCTTGGTGCCGAGGGTGCGGGCCAGGGCGTCGGCGACGGTCTGCCCGCCGCCCTCGCCGAAGATGTACTGGCGCTCGCCGCAGTGCGCGCAGGCGAGGTACGACATGTTCTCGATCACGCCGACGACCTGCTGGTGGGTCTGCGCGGCGATCGCGCCGGCGCGCTCGGCGACCTCGGCGGCGGCCTGCTGCGGGGTGGTGACCACGAGGATCTCCGCGGACGGCAGCAGCTGCGCGACGGAGATCGCGATGTCGCCGGTGCCGGGCGGCAGGTCCATCAGCAGGACGTCCAGGTCGCCCCAGTAGACGTCGGCGAGGAACTGCTGCAGGGCCCGGTGCAGCATCGGACCGCGCCACACGACCGGCTGGTTCCCGGCGGTGAACATCCCGACGGAGATGACCTTCACGTCGTGCGCCGACGGCGGCATGATCATGTCGGCGACCTTGGTGGGGGAGTCGGAGACGCCCAGCATCCGCGGCACCGAGTGGCCGTAGATGTCGGCGTCGACCACGCCGACCTTGCGGCCCTGCGCGGCGAGGGCCGCGGCCAGGTTGACGGTGACCGAGGACTTGCCGACGCCGCCCTTGCCGCTCGCGACCGCGTACACCTTGGTCAGCGAGTTCGGCTTGGCGAACGGGATCTCCTTGGCGGGCTCGCCGCCGCGCAGCTTGGTCTGCAGGTCCTTGCGCTGCTCCTCGCTCATCACGTCCAGGTCGACCTGGACGGAGGTGACCCCGTCGAGCTTGGAGACGGCCTCCGTGACGTTCTTGGTGATGGTGTCCCGCATGGGGCATCCGGCAACGGTCAGGTACACGCCGACGCGGACGGTGCCGTCCGCCGCGATGTCGACGTCCTTGACCATGTCGAGCTCGGTGATGGGCTTGCGGATCTCAGGATCGTTCACCGTGGCGAGGGCCGCGGTCACCTGCTCGGTCGTCAACTGGTGGGCCATGCGTCCATGGTATGAACCCCGCGGCGGTATCGGCCAATCGGGTGCCGGACCTCACACCGGGCGCACGGGGCGTCACACGGGGACGCGCGACACCCGCCCCCGGCCCCTTCGCCCGCGGCTTCCGGCACCGTAACATCGGGGCGTGACATCGCAGCCCAGCACCATGTCGCCCACCGAGCTGGCGGTGTGGCGCACGATGCTCCGCGCCCAGGTCCAGATCTCCCGCCGGCTCCAGGCGGACCTGCTCGCCGACCATGATCTCGCGCTGGGCTCCTACGACGTGCTGATGCACCTCGGCGAGGCACCGGGCGGGCGGCTGCGGATGAACGATCTCGCCGACCGGGTGCTGCTGTCGCGCAGCGGGCTGACCCGGCTGGTCGACCGGCTGCAGCGGGACGGGCTGGTCGTCCGGCAGTCCTGCACCAGCGACGCGCGGGGCCTGTACGCGGTGCTGACCCCGGCGGGGCGGGCGCGGCTGGCGGACGCGACCCCCACGTACCGGCAGGGCGTCCGCGAGTACGTGCTGAGCCGGCTGGACGAGCCGGACCTGCGCACCTTCGGCGACATCCTCGACAAGCTGGCCGACGAGACCGTCTGAGCGGGCGGGCGGTCCGTCGCAGCGGTCCCGGTCCGTCGCAGCGGTCCCGGCCCGGGGCGCTAGGACAGCGTCGGGTGCTGGTCCTTGGCGTCCAGCTCGCGGATGATCTGCTGGAGCTCGGAGCGCAGGAAGTCGCGCGTGACGACCTCGCTCAGCGCGACCCGCAGCCCGGCGATCTCCCGGGTGATGTACTCGGTGTCGGCGATGCTGCGCTCGTTGCGGGAGCGGTCCTGCTCGTACTGGACGCGGTCCCGGTCGTCCTGCCGGTTCTGCGCGAGCAGGATCAGCGGCGCCGCGTACGACGCCTGCAGCGACAGGATCAGCGTCAGGAAGATGAACGGGTACGGGTCCCACCGCAGGGCCTGCGGCGCCAGGAAGTTCCAGCCGATCCACACGACGATGAACACCGTCATGTAGACGAGGAACCGGGCGGTTCCGAGGAACCGCGCGAACCGTTCGGACAGCCGGCCGAACGACTCGGGGTCGTAGTGCGGCCGCGGCACGATCGTCCGGCGGATCTCGCGCGGCTGGTCCAGACGTGTGGTCATCTCGCCCCCTCGGCGCCCCGGAGGGCCTCTTCCTCGGGATCCGCGGACACCTCGGCGGCGGCGTCCATGGCGGCCTCCCGCCAGTCCTCGGGCAGCAGGTGGTCGAGGACGTCGTCGATGGTCACCGAGCCGAGCAGGTGCCCGTTCTCGTCCACCACGGGCGCGGCGACCAGGTTATAGGTGGCCAGGACCATCGCGACGGCCTCCAGCGTCATGGTGGGCCGCAGCGGGTCCAGCTCGGTGTCGCAGATGCCGCTGACCAGGGTCGGCGGCGGTTCGCGCAGCAGCCGCTGGAAGTGCACGGTGCCGAGGTAGCGGCCGGTCGGGGTGGCGGTCGGCGGCCGGCACACGTACACCTGCGCGGCCAGCGCCGGGTTCAGGTCGGGGTTGCGGATCAGCGCGAGGGCCTCGGCGACCGTCGCGTCCGGCGGGACGATCACCGGGTCGGTGGTCATCAGGCCGCCGGCGGAGTAGTCCTCGTAGGTGAGCAGCCGCCGGACGGGCGCCGCGTCCTGCGGCTCCATCAGTGTCAGGAGCTGCTCGCGCTGCTCGGTGGGCAGCTCGCCGAGCAGGTCGGCGGCGTCGTCGGGGCCCATGGCCTCCAGGACGTCGGCGGCCCGGTCGGCCTCCAGCTTTCCGAGGATCTCGATCTGGTCGTCCTCGGGCAGCTCCTCCAGGACGTCGGCGAGACGCTCGTCGTCGAGGGCGGCGGCGACCTCGGTGCGCCGCTTCGCGGGCAGCTCGTGCACGATGTTGGCGAGGTCGGCGGCCTTCATCTGGCCGAACGCGGCGATCAGCCCGGCGGCGCCCTGGCCGTGCTCGACGGCGGAGAACCCCTCGACGTCGTCCCAGTCGACGACGAGGCTCTCGCCGCGGCGCCGCAGCCCGGGGCCGCGACGCAGCCCGCGGGCCCCGCCCCGGCGGACGGCGATCTTGCCGACGAGCCAGTCGCGGGTGCGGGTCGGCTCCATGGACACGTCCACGACGGCGACGGGTTCGCCGGTCTCGCGCAGCCGGACGGTGCGGTCGAGCATCTCGGCGATGACGAGCGTCTCGGACTCGCGCTTGCTGAACCGCCGCATGTTCAGCCGGCCGTCGAAGATGATCGCGTCGGCCTCGATGACCTGCACCCGGGTGATCGGCACGAACACCGGGCGGCGGGGGCCGACCTCGACGACGAGGCCGAGCACCCGGGGCGGCCGGGGGGCCAGGCGCAGCGCCACCACCACGTCGCGGACCCGCCCGACCTGGTCGCCGGCCGGGTCGAACACCGCGATCCCGGCGAGCCGCGCGATGAACACGCGTGTCGGAGCTCCGCTCATGGGCCTGACACTACCCAGGACGCACCGGGCGATTCGGTGCGGGCACGGCGGCCCGCCGGTGACCGGCGGGTGAAACGGCGGTGCCGGAGGCCGCGTTCCGGGCTCCGGCGGACCGCGCCGCGGACGTCAGGCCTCGACCCAGCCGTGCTTCTTGGCGAAGCCGATGAAGCTCTCCCGGATGCTGACGATCTGCCGCCCGGTCAGGTCGGGCGTACCGGACAGCAGCAGCTCCGTGATGTCCTCGCGCAGCTCCGCCGGCTCGAGGACGTCGCACAGCCCCTCGTCCAGCAGCTGGGAGGACGACGACTGCCGCGGCGACGACGACGGGGACGACGACGCCCGGGACAGGATGCGGACGCCGAACGCCTTCGGGCCCCGCTCGCTGTCGACCGTCTCGAACTCGACCGTCGCGCCGGGCGTCAGGCCCGACTTGTCGTCCAGCACCTCGTTGGCGTGGACGAACACGTCGTCACCGCCGCCGTCGGGGACGATGAACCCGTAGCCGCGCACCCCGTCGAACCGCAGAACTCGTCCAGTACGCACCAGAACCGACCAACTCTCCACACCGCGAAACGCGAACCAGGAATACCTGTTCCCAATCTAGCGCGCACGTCCCCCGCTCCCCGGGAACCGGCGTCGCCCTGGTGCCGGGACGCGGTGGAGTGAGCGGTGTGAACGCTCTTGTGTCATCGAGGTGAGTAGGCGCGGAGGGGAAGGTGAGAGATATTCGGGTTCCGTGCAGGTGGTGACGTCGGGAGCCCGATATGCGCATGCGGCCGGTGGTGGCGATCCTCATGGCGGGACTGCTGGCGTGGGCGCCCGCCGCGTTCGCGGAGGGCGGGTTCCCGGCGTCGCCGCCGAATGATCCGGGCTACGCGAGCGCCGAGGTGCCGGGCTGCGGGAACGGCGTCAACGGGGAGCAGCACGCGCTCTACTCCTTCATGCCGAAGTGCGCGCCGAACGCCCGGGACCCGGAGAACGCGTCCGGGATGTCGGTCGACAAGGCGTGGCGCGACTACACCATCGGATCGCCGGACGTCGTGATCGCCTACGTCGAGGGCGGGATCAACTGGCACAACGGCGACGCCGCCGAACTGGCCGACAAGGTGTTCCTGAACACCGGCGAGCTGCCGAAGCCCGAGGGGGCGTCCGCGTACGACAAGGACGGCGACGGCGCGGTCACCGCCGCCGACTACGCCGCCGACCCCCGCGTGAAGGACGCCAACGGCAACGGCCGCATCGACCCCGAGGACCTGATCGCCGCCTTCTCCAACGGCAAGGACGACGACGGCAACGGCTTCACCGACGACATCTCCGGCTGGGACTTCTACGAGCACCAGAACGACCCCGCCACCTACGACTCCACCTACGGGCACGCGAACAGCCAGATGAAGACGATGGCCGCGCAGACGAACAACGGCGTGCAGGGCGCCGGGGTGTGCCCGCGCTGCCGGATCCTGCCCGTCCGCGCGGGCCAGGAGGCCCTCGACCGGACGGACGACCTGGCGCAGGCGTGGCTGTACGCGGCGCACATGGGCGCGAAGGTGATCGTCAGCACGACGGCGGACCTCGGCTACTCCTCCTACATGCGGCAGACCGTCGAGAAGCTGTGGCGGGACGGCGTCGTCATGGTCGAGTCGAGCAACGACTTCGACTCCACCGACCACCAGGGCGGCATGTTCTGGCCGCATGTCATCCCCGGCAACGGCCTCGTCCCGAACACCGCCGGGGTCCCGGACCCGCTCGCCAACACGCTGACCACCACCTACCGGACCCGCTCGGACGAGACGTCGTTCGGCGCGAAGGCGATGTTCTCCGTCGCCACCCAGGGCGGATCGACGTCGGAGTCCACGCCGACGACCGGCGGGGTGTTCGGCCTGCTGCTGTCCTACGGGATCCAGCTCGGTCGGCCGCTGACGAACGAGGAGGCCGTGCAGGTGCTGCGGGCGACGGCCTCCGACATCGACGACCCGTCCCTGCCCTGGCCCGGCAGACCGGGATGGGACCGGCAGTACGGGTATGGGCGGCCGAACATCGCCAAGGCCATGCAGGCCGTGAAGGACGGGAACGTCCCGCCCGTCGGCGCGATCACCGGCCCCGACTGGTACTCCCTCTACGATCCGACCGCCACGAAGTCGGTCGACGTCACCGGGTACGTCGCCGCGCCGCGCTCGTCCGGGTACCGGTACGAGCTGGACTGGGCGCCGGGCATCGAACCGTCCGCCGCCGCCTTCCGGACCGCCGGATCCGGCTCGGGCGCCTCGCCCCACGACGGCCCTATCGGCACGCTCGACCTGTCACAGGTCCCCGAGTCGGTATGGGACGCGCAGTACCGGCTGTCGAACGACAAGGAGCTGTCGGCCAGCGAGCAGTACACGGTCACGCTGCGGCTCCGCGTGTGGGACGCGTCGGGGCGGATGGGCGAGGAGCGGCGCGCGATCGCCGTCCACCACGATCCCGCCCTGCGCGCCGGATTCCCCAGGAGACTCGGCGTCGGCAACGAGAGCCAGCCCGCGATCACCGAGCTCCAGGGCCGGAAGGCGATCGTCTACGCCGACGGCGACGGCCGCGTCCACGCGCTCGACGGCGCGTCCGGCAAGGAGCTGCCCGGATGGCCCGCCACCACGCGGCCGACCGTCCCGCAGCACGCGTATCCGGGCGTCGACCCGGGCCACGAGCCCGTCGTCGCGCCCGTCGCGGTCGGTGACCTGACCCGCGACGGCCACCAGGAGGTGGTCGCGACCAGCACGACCGGCCGTACCTATGTCTACGACGCGTCCGGACGGCTCCTGCCCGGCTGGCCGAAGACCCTCGACGCGGGCGCGGCGCCGCCCCCGATCCCGCGCCCCGCCCTCAAGTACACGCGACTGCCCGTGCAGGGCGCGACCGCGTCGCCCGTCCTGGCGGACCTCGACGGCGGCGGCGGGCTCGACATCGTCCAGGCCGGCTGGGACGGCCGCGTCCACGCCTGGCGCCCGGACGGCTCCGACCTGCCCGTATGGCCCGTCGAGGTGCGGACGGGCAACGGACCGCCCGACGGATACATCCGGATCGACGACCACAAGCTGCCCGGCACCCCGGCGGTCGCCGATCTCGACGGCGACGGCCGGCCGGAGATCGTCGTCCGCTCCCAGTTGTCGGACAGCAAGGGCGGGGGAGAGCAGTTCTACGGCGCGAACTACGCGTTCGCCTACCACGCGGACGGCGCGCCTGTCGCCGGCTGGCCCGTCCGGATGGCCTCGGTCATGACGTTCTACGGCAGCGCGCAGGAGTTCATCACCGAGGGCGTCAACCAGCCCGTCACGGCCGACGTGGACGGCGACGGCAAGGACGAGGTGGCCACCGGCCCCTCGTTCGGCCCCGCCTACCTGATCTCCGGGACCGGCAGAATCCTTCGCGACTACGGGCCGCTCGCCAACCCCGCCCTGGACCCGTCCGCCGTGCTCGCCGGCCACCTGCCCGCCGACGTCCCGCTCTCCTTCACCACGTCCGGGGCGTTCGGCCGGTTCGGGCCGCTCGGGCGGCTGAGCTATACGGAGGGCGGCTCCGGCGCGGCGTCCCTGGTCGCCGCCCTGCTGTTCCCCGGCAGCGGGCAGCCGATCGGCAACTACCAGCGCGGCTACGACGCCGCCACGGCCCTGCCCGTGCCGGGCTTCCCGCAGCGCCGCACCGGCCTGGCCTTCCTCGGCGCCCCGATCATCGCGGACGTCACCGGCGACGGCCGCGCCGAGGTGATCGGCGGCGGCGACACCTCCACCCTGCACGCCTTCGAATCCACCGGCCAGGCCGCCGGCTTCCCCCTGTTCACCGGCGGGTGGACGGTCTGGTCCCCGTCCGCCGGGGATCTCGACGGCGACGGGCGGACGGACCTCGTCGCCACCACCCGCGAGGGCTACCTGTTCGCCTGGAGGACCCAGGGCAAAGCGGACGCCATCGAGTGGCCGACCTACCACCACGACGACCAGCGCACGGGCCACTACGGGACGCCCCGCTGACCACCCCCTGCGCGCGCCCCGCGCGGCGCCCCCGTCCCGCAAAGCACCTGGCCAGGCGCGCCTGCAGGGGACGGGGGCGCCGCCCGGCCAGGGGCGGCGCTGGGGGCCTGGAAGGGCGCCGGGACCCCCGTCGTGCGGGTGGTCTGGGCCACTCGCAGGGGTGATCGGCGGGTTCGGATCCCGGGGTGTGGGGGGTCGTTTCGATTTTTTTTTGGGGCGGGGGAAGTGGGGCTGAGCCCTTGTGTTGGGGGCGTTTTGGGTTGTCTTTGCAGGTCGGGTGGGTGCTTGGGGCGTGCTTGACGAAATATGGGGGCCCTTGAACCTGTTGTGGATGTGTGACCGACGGGGAAGCCCGTCCGGGGCGCCCGACCAGATCACGAAGGGCGCATCGAGTCCCTGATCATCAGGACGGCCGATCTCAAGGCAGTCCTCCGCCGAGTCCGCACAGCGCCGATCACGGCCACGCCCATCAAGGCGAATGCGGAGCCGGGGACCCACCGAAACACCGGGGTGAATCCGCACCCCCGCATGCGCGGGGGGCGCGGTAGGGCCACTTCCACGCCCGAACCCGACAGCTAACCCGGTAGGCGGACTGGAAGAACCTCAGGAGAACCCTTCTCATGACCGCTCGTACCTTCGATCCCAAGCGCATCGGCACCCGCGTCGCCGCCGGCGCCGTGCTGTCCCTGGCCGGCGCGTTCGGCTTCGCCTCCCTGGTCCCCTCCGCCCA